>CACZQS010000256.1 GCA_902783325.1 uncultured Lachnospiraceae bacterium | reverse complement strand
GACTCGGCGCCGTTGGCGGTGGCGTACATCCCGATCATGGTGCCGGTCATGCAGCCGACCTCCTCGGGATTGAGAATCCGCCCGTCAAAAGCGCACAGCTCCGTGAGCTTATCCTCAGAACTTCCGTAGAAGATGTGCCAGTCCTCGCCGTCCATCGCGATGCGGAGCACCACGTCAGATGCACCGTATTCCTTCACGGCAATCACTTCCCGCTTCATCTCAGCCTTGAACCCGGGCAGATACGGTCTGCCCACAAAGTCCGCTGTCACGGCCGACACCCGGATGACCTGCTTTCCTTCTTCGAGAGCAAGCCCGACGCGGAGCTGGAAATGGTAAGCCTGCAGGACGGCAAGCCCCGCCTCCTCGTTAAGCTGCGGCACAAAGTGCATGGCGGCTGTCGCGACGGCTTTCGGCTCCCTCTGCCTTCTCGCGATAAAGGCCGCGTAGGCTGATTTATCCTTCGGCGCATCAAAGCGGATCGGCACTACGTCATCATCCATCTTCTGCGGAATGCAGCGGATGGAAAGAGTGCCCCCTCCGGCCTCATAATACTTTTCATACGGCCTTCCCCAGAAGGTCCAGTAGAGAGGAAGCCCGGAAGAATCAAACTCATCCCTCGCGTTCTCCGCCGGATAGACGGTCTCCTTAAGTCCCTTCGGAGCGTCATATTCCCACTCCACCTTTCCGGTTTCAGGCGCAAAGACAGGCCAGTCTCTCTCCCATATCACGGGGCAGATAAAGGTCTCGCGGCCCAGGTTCTTGCACTCGCCCGCGATGAGACGGGACCCGAGCATCACCGCGTACCATTCCCCGTTTACCGTATCCGTGAAATCCGCATGCCCGATATTGATGATGGGGCTCTTAAATCCCATATGCCTGTGCGTCAGCACCGGATTGGCCGGATTCCCCTCGTAGAAGGAAAACAGCTCTTTGCTTCTCGCCACCGTCACGGAATGATAGTGCTCCGTCCCACCCTCCGCGATCATCAGGTAGTAGTAGTCGCCGATGTGGTAGAGGTGGGGCGCCTCCGGAGATTCGGCCCCGCGGAGCGCGCTGTTCCAGATCGTATAGGGTTCCCCCGCCATTTTAAAATTCTCTATGTCGTATTTCGCCAGCCAGATTCCGCGTTCCATGACGCCGGCGCCGTTGTCCCAGACATTTCCCGTTCCCATGATATAGCACTGCCCGTCGTCGTCGAAGAAGATGGACGCGTCAATCCCGGGGACGTCGTCAAGATAGTGAATCTCCGACCAGGGTCCTGCCGGGTCCTTTGCCGTCACGATAAAATTGCCCCTGTCCGAGAAATTGGCATTGATGATGTAGAAGGTGCCGTTTGAATAGCGGATTGTCGGCGCCATGACGCCGTTGGCCCCATAGCTCTTTTCCACATGGAAGTCGTTCTCTTCGGTCATCACGTTTCCGATCTGCTCAAAATGAACCAGGTCGCGGCTGTGGAAAACCGGAATTCCCGGGTAGAGCTCAAAGCTGGAGCACACCAGATAGTAATCCTCACCTACACGGCAGATACTGGGGTCCGGATAATAGCCCGGAATGATGGGATTGCGAATCTTGCTCATACTGACTCTCCTTTCACAAAAGAAAACCTCGGCGTTCTATAAAAACCTGACACGCGATCTTTCCCCCTGTCAGGTTATACGCTGTAACGGATGTGAAGCAGGGTGATTTCATTCGGCTGCAGCTCGTCCTCGATGACAAGGTCGCCGTCACTCGAGGCGACTGTCCGGATCGTCATATTCGGCTCGCAGACGCGCCGGAAATACTTCAGGTCATTTCTCGACAGTTCGCTCTCGTAGTCCAGGTCGGCCCAGATCTTCAGGACGCTTCCGCTGTTTTCGTTGATGCGGTATTCCTTGACGCGGTAGGTGCCCTCCGTCACGCCCTCGAGCTTGATGTTTAAGAGAAGCTTTGTCCTTCCCTCGTAGTATTTCCACATCGCGTCGCGCTCCATCTCATTTTCCGCGGTCAGGTAATAGTTGTAATTGAGCACCTGCTGATTGTGACAGACGATGCTGTAATTGTCGTGCCTGTCCGTCGTGATGAGGTAATTCTCCTCGCGTCCGATGTAAT
Organism: uncultured Lachnospiraceae bacterium; assembly: GCA_902783325.1. Lineage (GTDB taxonomy): Bacteria > Bacillota > Clostridia > Lachnospirales > Lachnospiraceae > Chordicoccus. Next base: position 15,912 of record CACZQS010000256.1, on the reverse strand, counting down.
AGGGGTACAGTCTTTTTAAAAAGTCATAGGCAAATGCCGCCGGCTTCATAACAGCATCGCGCGTCAGAAGCCCCGTGCCTCCGAAAAGGATATCCGGCGTATCGAAGGACGAATGCTGCCGGTCGCTTCCCGCGCAATACGCGGCGATGTCGACCTTCCCGTACATATCAATCGTATTCTTGATGATATAGGCGGCCTTAAAAGTTGTATCGTTGATGAAGTTGCGGACGGACGGCGTCAGGTTCCACTCGCTCACGATCAGCGGAAGATCCCACATACCGCTGTCCGCGATCAGGGCCTTCTCCCTAACCAGCGAGTGCAGGAGCGCCTTGTCGTCCGTATTTCTCTTCGCGTAGCGGTCAATCCCGTCCTCTCTCCGCTCATAGGCGTAGAACATGACCGAGAGGAAGTCCGGGCGGCACTCACTCCGGTTCCATTTTTTTAAAAATGCCAGCCGCCTGTCAAATCCCGCATCCATGCGGATGCCGTACCCGCCGAGCTGGATTTTCTCATTGCAGCTCTTCACTGCCGTATAGGCCGCCTGGAAAAAGCGGAGGTACTTCTCCTCGCTGCTTTCTTCCTGTCTCCAGCTCTCATCAAACCAGAGCTCCATCCTCCAGTCATCGAGAATATCCTGGCCGTAATGGTGGGACAGATGGCGCATGAAAGCCTTCATGAGGCGCTCCCACTCCTGGATCGAATAGTCGCTCATCGTGACCTGGCTGCGCACGTCAGCCTCGCCGGGCTTATAGTGAATCATGCGGGGCTTTATGCCGAGCTCGATATGCGGCTTCATGCCAATCTCCAGAATGAAATCGAGAACCGAATCAATCTGGCTGAAATTATAGTGTTCCTGCTCCGGGCGGATGAAAAAGTCCTCCACAAAAAGGCCCCAGAATCTCACATACTGAAATCCGAGCGCATCGTGAAGCTGCGTCAGGTGTTCTCTCATCGAGGAGTGCAGGAGATTCGAGGCATCGCCGAAATTGATCGTATTTCCCCAGCAGTTTTTCAGGTCATCATAGAACTGCACCGTGTACTCGCCCGAGACTTCCTTTTTGGTCTGAAGCTCTCCGTCTCCTGCGAGGTCATCTGTCTCGAGCATCTTCTCCAGGCGCTTCTCCAGCTCCTCCTGGTGAAGGCGGTCATCCTTCTCTGCTTTTTTCGCTTTCTGCCGGCGGAACTCAGAGGGTGTCTGCCCATAGGATTTTTTAAATACTTTATTGAAGAGCGCAGCCGAAGTGAACCCGTTGTTGTAGGCGATCCGGGTAATCGGCTCGTCCGTGTAGATCAGGTCGTCGGCAGCGTGGAACACGCGCACGTTGGTCAGATAACCGGCAAAGCTCATGCCGTAGTTCTTTTTAAAGAAACGGGAGAGATATCCGTTGGAAAGGTAAAGCTTCTCGGAGAGCTCCTTCATGCTGATCGGCTGGTCATAATTGTTGTAGATATAGTGGTTGATCTGACGTAGCCGCTCCTCGTAGCGGTCAGTGTCTTCATTTCGCTGCAGGTCGCTGGCCCGGAGCATAAAGTGGGCGGAAAGATATTCCAGAACCGCATAGCAGTCCGCCAGGTACCCGTAGGAATCCACATAGTCCCTGTTCTCCACATAGTGCTGCAGCATCTGCCTGAGAAGGCGCCTGAGTCTTGCGTACTTGTCACTTTCCGATACGGAGGAATCGCACCAGAAGATCACCTCGCCGCCCGCGGACTGCTCCGTGACCAGCTGATAGCTGATGAGAAGCCTCAGCATCATGATCTCCCCGTCCTGGGTGCGGAAGGAATGTCTCCGGTTCGCGTTGACCACATAGATGTCATCCGTGCCGAGCTTCGAGACCTTCTTCTCGACATTGATATCGGCCGCGCCCTCCAGGATGTAGAGCAGCTCCACCTCCTGATGGAAATGTTCCTCATCCATGGCCTGATCCTGGACCATAAACTGGAACCGATCCTTATTAATCATAGGCCTCCTCCCCGAACTGCCAGGCAGATCAGGAACGCAGTGGCAATTACCGCAAGTCCCGTGCCTGCGATGATCAGATATCTCAGGTATCTCGTCCTGGTGCTTCCCGGAACCTCTTTCGAGTACAGCGTCAGCGCATCGCGGTCCAGCTCTGACTCCGGCACTTCCACCCGGTCATAATCCGAAAGACTCTCATCCGGACGAAGCTCGTCCTTAAAGCGGTAAATTCTCTCCTCGTAACCGGACGTGCGGATGCGGATCAGCTGAATTCCTGACAGAATGATAAGGATAATGGCAAAGAAACCCCAGATCAGAAGAAGGGACCAGCTGACTCTGTAACAGAAATCCGCAGCAGACAGCTTCTTCTCCGCATTGACCTGCGTTCCGATCTCCATGATCAGGTCCAGCACCGACATGATGATCATTCCCCAGAAAAGGAGCTTGCACAGGAACGGAATCATGGGCTCCCGGGAGGAGCGGAGCACTCTCTGCAGCTTTTCAATCTGCCTCCGTTTTCTTCTCTCGTCAGCGCTCTCTCCGTAGAATCCTCTGTTCCCGGACGAGAAAAAATTTGCCATCTGCGCTCTCCCCCTCTATCTGTAAATATGTTTCCTGACAACCAAATTTAAGTATAACATAAAAACGGACAGAGGGGTATGCCCCCTCTGTCCGCTATAACGGATTCGTATGAAGATCAGACAGCCTGGTCAGCAGCGATCAGAGCCTTCATGGCTGCTTCCGCCTCTTCCGGCATCGGCTCATAGACGCCGAGCAGCTTGGAGTAGTAGGTGGTGAGGGCCAGCTCCTCGATATAGGTGGCTGCATGCATCGCCTGCTTCATGTTCTTGCCGCAGCAGAACATGCCGTGGTTCTTGATGAGAACTGCCTTGCCGTCCGCGCCGAGAGTCTTGACGACGAGATCCGCGACGTCATTGGAGCCGGGCATCGTGAACGGCACGATTCCGACCGGAGTGAACTCGCACTGCGGAGGAGTGATCGGGCGGAGAGAAGGATTCTCGCCCATCGCCATAATGGTCGCGAACATCGCGTGTGTGTGAACGGTTGCCTTTACGTCCGGGCGGGCACGCATCACTGCGGTGTGCATCGGAACCTCGGATGACGGCTTATAGGGGCCCTCGAGCCATTTGCCGTTGAGATCCACGATCGCGATGTCCTCCGGTGTCATGCCGGTATAGGAGATTCCGCTGGGGGTGATGGCCACGATGTCCTCGTCGTCGTCACGAAGAGCGATGTTTCCGGATGTTCCCTTGACAAGTCCTTCCGCAACGGCTTCCTGAATTGCTTCCAGAACGATCTTTCTGATTCTTTCGTATTTCATGTTTTTCCTCCTCGTACGATGGATTTATTCTCTATATTTGCAATTAATGAGGTTCCTTATTTTGCCGCTGCCGCGCGGATGATCAGCATCGCCACGTTGCCGAGCATCTCTTCCACCGGTGCGGACCGCGAGAAATCGCAGACCGGCATCGCGAATCCCTGCAGGACCGGTCCATATGCATTTGCGTGTCCGAAGATCTGGATCAGCTTCACGCCGATGTTGCCCGCGTGCAGGTTCGGGAAGATCAGGATGTTCGCCTTGCCCGCCACGTCGCTGGGCCGCTTCACCTTGTGCTCCGCTACGGCCGGAATGATGGCGCTGTCCAGCTGGAATTCGCCGTCGCACTTGATGTCCGGGCGCTTCTCGTGCACGATCTTCACGGCTTCCCTGACCACATCGATGGTCTCGTGCTCCGCGCTTCCCGTCGTGGAAAATGCCAGCATCGCCACTCTGGGCTCCCAGCCGAGCAGTCCTGTTACCGTCTCCGCGGAGGAAATGGCAATACCGGCCAGCTCCTCTGCATTCGGCCATGCAGTGATCGCGCAGTCCGCGATTGCCAGCATCTCGCCCTCAGGTCCCTCGAATCCCGGGATTTCGGCGATTCCCAGCGAAGAAGCCGCGAGGACCCCTTCCTGCATGCCAACGGCGCTCATGGTCTCTATGATGACGTCGCCCGTGGAGCATTCCTTGCCGGCCGCCACGCAGTCGGTCTTCCCTGCTTTCAGGAGCAGCATCGCCGCTTTGATATTGTTCGGCAGTTTTTTGAGGACGATCTTCTCCTTGCTGCCGACCTTCTCCACATACTCCGCCGCAAAAGCTGCCTTCGCCTCGTCGGAGGTGTTGTCGAAGTATTCGAATCCTTCCGTGTTGACGCCATTTTCCTTCGCGAGGGCCTGGATCGTCTCCGGATTGCCGATCAGGATCGGAGTGCCGATCTTCTCCTCCACCACGCGCGCGGCGCACTGAAGGACCGGAACGGAATCGCTCTCGGGAAATGCCACCCGCTGTGGATTCAGCCTTGCCTTGTCCGTCATGTTCTTAATAAAATCACTCATCTGGAACCTACCTCCTGCTTTATTCATCCAGTTCAAAGAAAAGCGTTGTATAGCGGCCCATGTCAAAGAATACCGGCCTGACCGCCACGGGAAGCTTCTCTCTGACTTCCTTTGCCTTCTTTTTGGAAATCCCCAGGATCACCGCATTGATCGCCGGTCCCTCTTCAAACTGCACTTCGCCGCAGACATACTTGAGGCCTCTGTCCTCGAGCTCGAGGCGGGCATTCAGGATTCCCGTGCGGACAAAGCTCTTTAAGGTCGCTTTTCCGCTTAATGTGGTCCACTCGGTCTCATGATAGCCGCAGGTATTGCAGGCAATGTGCGGCGGGAATTCGATCGCTCCGCACTCTTTGCATTTTCTCGCGTAGATGACACCGTCGGCAAGTCCCTTCCAGAACTTCTCCACGATATGCTCGCGATTCCAGAATTCCTCTGCTTTCATTCTTTCCGTGCTCATATCCCTAACTTATCTCCTTTCAATCCCGTATGTGTTCAGAAGTTCGATTCCAGGATAATCGCCCGGACGTTCTGTGCACCGCCGAAACCGCGCAGGAAGGTGTGCTTCGGAAGCTTCTTCACCTGGCGCTCGCCGGCGTCACCTCTCATCTGGGTGACGGCCTCGAATATGTCGGCCATACCGGATGCGCCGAAAGCGTGGCCGTAGGATGTGCGGCCGCCGTTCGTGTTCATCGGCTTGTCGCCGTCGAACGCGATCCTGCCGTCCAGAACGTACTTCCAGCCCTCGCCCTTCGGCAGATATCCGACTTCCTCAGCCGCGAGGAACGCGGAGGAACCGATGAAGTCATTGACATAGAGCAGGTCGATGTCATCCGGCGTAAGCCCCGTCTGCTCATAGACCTGGCGGGCCGCCTCGGCGGTCGCCTTCTTCTCCAGATGCGGCACAATCGCATCCAGCACGGACGCGCCGCAGCCGATCACCTCAATCGGCTTCGCGTTGAACTGCTTCGCGATCTCCGTCGGGACCACGATGCAGGCAGCCGCTCCGTCCGCGACACAGGAGTCACTGGCCGTGCGGAGATACTGCGTCACCTTCGGGTTGTAGGGAGACTTCATATATTCCCAGACATCGTCATAGCCCGCTTCCTTTGCGAGCTCCTCGAACGGAGTCCTGCGGATCGCCCTCGGGCAGAGCGCCCCCGCGCGGCGGAAATGATATGCCTGATGGCAGAGAACGTCATCGATCTGGTCTTCCGTGAGGCCGTTCTCATTTGCATAGTAATTGATCCAGTCATCGTGGTTCATGCCCGGGCCGCCGCCTAAGTACCGGCCGTAAGCGCGGTCGAAGATCGAGTCGAGATCCGGGAAAAGGACTTCCGTCGAAAGCGGGATGCGCATGAAGGAAGGAGTGTTTCCGTCCGGCATGCCGGTGCCCATGTCGCAGGCACCCGTAAGAACGATATCATACATACCGCTCGCAACAGCCATCATCGCTTCTTCCAGCGCGATATAGCCCGTGCAGCAGCCCTCGGAATGGGACAGAGAGCCCTTGCCGCGCATGCCGAACCAGTCCGCGACCTGCAGGTTCGGAGTGATGCACTTTTCCAGTACTCCGGGATTGGCGGTGCCGTGGAAGAAGAACTGCACGTCCCTGGGTTCCACGCCGGCATCCTTCATCGCATCCAGAGCCGCATAGCCGAACAGTTCGCCGTTGGTGAGGCCGTGATAGGTCTCATTTTCCTGCGCGTTGAAGAACGGGGTCGCGCCGATTCCGACGATCGATACGCTGCGAAGCGTCTTACCAAGTTTTACATTTGTCAACATGTGTTTCCCCTCTCTTACAAAGGCTGTTTACTCTGCCTCTTCCATCACATAATCCACAAGAGCTCCGATGGACTCGAACTGGCCGAATCTCGCCACCGGGATGGAAACATCGTACTCATCCTCGATGGAGGCGCTCATCGCCACTCTCTGCAGCGAAGCGACACCAAGATCGTTGAGGTTGGTGTTCTCGTTGAGCTGCGAGGCGTCTGTCTTATAAGCGCGGGATGCAAATGTGATCATATCCTTCAATACTTCTTCACGGTTCATAATATATCCTCCTCTTAGAACCCAGTTCTATACCGACATACACAGTTGTCGGATACGAATTCAGTAAGTTCATGCTTCGCATTCACTAACTGAATTCAGCTCCTTTAGATGACAATGGGGACTGTCCCCATTGTCATAATTGTTAACATAACTTCATCAGATCCTGAGTGCCGCGTAGTAGCCCTGGCTGATCGCGTGATAGATCTGTCCGACGTTCGCGCAGTCGCCGATGACCGCGTACTCGTCAACCTCATCCGTCAGCGCATCCACCGCCGCATAGGGAGCGCGGAAGCCGAGAGCGCATACGACAGTGTCGGCGGCGATCACGAATTCTTCTCCGTCGCGGGACACCTTGACGCCCTCCGGAAGAATCTCCATCACCTTCGTGTCCACATAGCTGGTGGCCGCCCGGTTGACTTCCACCATCAGTCCGCCGCGGTAGAAGGAATTGACTTCCTCGGCTACGGCTTTCTTCATCTCGATGATGGAAACCTCGTGGCCTTCATGTTCGAATGCGATGGCCGCCTCGGCGCCCACAAGTCCGCCGCCCATGATGGCGACCTTCTTGCCGAGCTTCTCCGGATGCAGCTCCGCCTCGATGGCCATGACCACATTCGGGCCGTCGATACCCTTGATCGGAGGCTTCAGCTCATTGGAGCCGATCGCCACAACCAGGAAATCCGGGTCAAATTCGCGGACATATTCCGGCGTCACTTCCGTATTGAGAACCACCTTGACGCCCGCAGAGGCAGTGCGGCGGATCAGGAGCTCGCGGAGCTTCGCGATATCCTCCTTGAAATAAGCTGCTCCCGCCGGATGCAGATTGCCGCCGAGCTTTTCGGACTTCTCCACCAGCGTCACGTCGTGGCCGCGGAGAGCCGCAGTGATGGCCGCCTCCATGCCGCCGGGGCCGCCGCCCGCGACGAGCACCTTCTTGAGGACCGCCGGAGCCGGATGGCCGTATTTCTCGGTGAGCTGCTGGCCCATCTTCGGGTTGACCGTGCACTTGACCGTCTCGCTCTTCGACGTCTCGCCGAAGCACTCATAGCAGCGCAGGCAGGGAGTGATGTCGTCGGCCTTGTCGTGCAGCGCCTTGTAAGGAATATAAGGATCCGCCAGAAGCGCGCGCCCAATCTCCACGATGTCCGCTTCGCCGGAGGCGATGATGCGCTCCATGTGGGCGGGGTCGTTGAGCGAGCCGACGCAGGCGACCGGCACCTTCACCGCTTTCTTGATGCCCGCTGCCAGATAGACATTGACTCCTCTCGGATAAAATGCCGACGGATGCGTGCGGCAGAACATATCCGGATCTTCGTGGTTGCCGCAGGAAATGTTGAAGAGATCCACCTTGTCCTGAATCATCTTCGCGACTTCGATGCACTGCTCGGCGTTGAGGCCGTCCGGTTTCAGGTCGTCGCCGGAGAAGCGGCATTCGATCGGGAAACGCGGACCCACGTTTTTGCGGATCTCATCGAGAGCCAGCATGAGGAAACGCGCGCGGTTTTCCAGCGAGCCGCCGAACTCGTCCTTGCGGTTGTTGGTCGGAGCGAGGAACTGGGACATCAGCCAGCCGTGGGCCGCGTGCATCTGCACCATGTCAAAGCCGCAGTCCTTGCAGAGCTTCGCCGCCTTGCCGTAGGATTCGATGATCTCGTAGATGAGTTCCTTCGGCATCTCGAGCACTTCTCCCTGGGGAAGGGTCTCAGCGATCGGACCGTAAGCCGGGCCGGATTCATACTGGTCGCCGCCGACGGACGCGAGGCCGCCGAACTTGCCGCCGTGGGAGAGCTGGATATTGGCATACGCGCCGGCGTTGTGGATCATGCGCGTCACCTCCGCCAGCATCTGCTTTACGCCGAAGGAATCCAGCTGCAGCTGCTTGTTGTGCGAGCGGCCCGTCGCGGAGTGGACGATGGCTTCGCCGTAAGTGACGACAGCCGCGCCGCCCAGCGCCTTCTCTTCAAGGTACGCCGCCATCTCCGGCGTCATGTGACCTTCCGGTGTCATCATGCTCGGGCTCGTGGGTGCTGCGAAGATCCTGTTCTTCAGTTTCAGGTTGCCGATGCGGATCGGCTCAAAGAGATGCGGGTAGCGGAGTTTTCCCGCGTCACATCTTGCTCCCATATCCATGTCCTCCTTGCTATTTTCTTACTTTCCACAGATACTTTCCGGGTTTCCCTTCCAGATAAGCCGTCACTTCCTCTGCCATCATGCGGCCAGACCAGCCGTCGACATCCGTGGTAAGACCCGCCATATGCGGCGTGCAGACGACGTTGCGCATCTTGAGCAGCGGATGGTTTGCCGGAACCGGTTCCTTCCAGTACACATCGACAGCGGCGCCGGCGATGTCGCCGTTCTGAAGAGCTTCGATGAAGTCCTTCTGGTCGATCACGTAAGCGCGGGCCGTGTTGATCACATAGGCGCTCTTCTTCATCTTGGAGAACCATTCCTTGTTGACGATCGCCTTGCAGGACGGGATGGTCGGCAGATGGACGCTGATGATGTCGGACTCGGCGAGCATCGTGTCAAGGTCTACGCCTCTTGCGCCGTCGGCTTTTGCCAGTTCCTCGTTGAGATACGGATCATACGCGAGAATCTCCATGCCGAGAGCTTTCGCGCGGATGGCCACCTCGCGGCCGATGGCGCCGTAGCCGGCGATGCCCAGCTTTTTGCCGTAGAGCTCGAAGCCGATGCCGTAGTCCATGAAGGGGTGATTCTCATCGAGAGGCCCGAAGGTGACATTTTTCACATCCGGTACATCGTAGATGTCACATTCCTCGCCTGTGTGCTCGCCTTTTTTAAGTCCCGCATAGGACAGGGCAAGATTTCTGGCGGCGGCGATCATGAGGCCGATGGTAAACTCAGCCACGGCCACGCGGTTGCGGCCGGGAGTGTAGGAGAGGCTTAAGCCTGCTGCCGTAATCGCGTCAAAGTCCACTGTAGCGGGAGTGCCCTTCGCGACTCCGATAAACTTCATGCCGGCATCCGCCCAGGCCTTGATCGTATCCGCTCCCGCATACTCGTCGCCGAGAACGATGATCTCATTGCCCATGCATTCCTCGCGGGTCATCTCCTCAGTGACATTGCCCTTGCCGTGCTTGAGTTCGCCGCAGATTGTGATCTCGCACTGCTCTTTGATCGGGGCAAGTAGTTCTTCGGAGATCGGGGTACAAAGTGCCATTTTTTTCATGATGCTCTTTTCCTCTCTTTCTTTATTGTTTATCTTTCATTTCATTTTCTGTTGCTGAATAATATGCAAAACGTCACGCCTGATCGGCCCTGGACGGTTTACCCATCATGATATACGCCGCTATCGCCGCCGAGATGATCATGCCGCCGACACAGAGCTTGAAGACGTTGACGGTCGAGGACTCTCCGAACAGCAGCTTTGAGAGCGTATTAAGGAAGAACGGCGACACAATCTGTCCTATGCAGGAGAAGCAGGTAAAGATGCCGGATGCCATCGCGGCCGCTACCGGCGGAACCGCATTCGAGACAGCCACCATGGCGGTCGGAATGAACGCGCCCTGGGAGAAACCGCAAAGGAGCGAGCCGATGCAGAGCATCGCGAAATTGCCGGGAAATGCCACCAGGAGGGCCGCACCGGCCGCGAAGGAAAGCATCGCACAGGAGAGCGTCGCTTTCTTCGTGACCCTTGTGACAAACCCGAGCAGAAGTCCGATGATAATCTGGGCTACGGAAAAGACGCTCGTCAGATTCCCGGCTGCAGAAGTGCTGCCCTCGAGCGGACCCGCAAGGTGCATGGAAATATTCGTTGTATAGGAAATGAGGAAGATGTACTCCAAAAAGCCCAGAAATGCAATCTGGAAGACGCGGGCATTGACCTTCACCTTGTTGTCCCCGCTCTGCTCGGCTACCCCTGTCTCGGGCAGGCAGAAAAGGATGAGGAAGAAGCAGACCGCCGCGATGAAATTGATGAAATAGGAATTGGAGAACACTTTGGCGCCGAGGATTCCCGCACCCGCCGTCGTGACCGCGATACCGGCACCCACGCTGGCGGACTGTACGCCCATGGCAACCACGCGCGCGTCACCGACAAACCACTCGGCAACAACCGCCGTATTGAGGGCCGTGGCGAGTCCCAGGCAGAAGCCGTACAGCATGCGCATCGCGAAGAGGAAGGGGAAGCTGTCGACAAAAAGAGGAAGGATTCCTGTGACAAATGCCACTGCGGAAGACAGGAGCAGCAGCTTTTTCTTGCTGATCTTTGTCACCAGCACGCCGCAGACGACGGCGAAGACCATGCCGACGATCGACGGAGCCGTGATCAGCATCTGGATGAGTGAGGTGCTTACGGTCGGATAATGCTCCTGGATCTGGGCCAGTACGGGCGAGGGGCCGAACTGCAGACCCTGCAGAAAACTGATACAGACAATTGTGATGTAGATCCGAAGTTTTGAAGACTGATTCAAAGCGGCACCATTCCTTTCTCTTTTACAGGAATTTTCAAGCAGTACTGCCTCAACTTAAGGAAATAATCAACAAATCTTCTGTACTGCTTTGTGTTTTTAGGATACCGTTTCTCCAATTGAAAGAACAGGACAGATCCCTGTCTATTGTTGAAAATGAACAGATTCGGAAAATGTGTCAAATTCCCGGGCCCGCGTCATTTCTTCCGGCAGTAGTTGAGATAGGCCGATCCGACGCGCATCGTATTGAGGAGATTGACGATATCGTCAACGCTGAGATATCCTGCCTCATCCTCGCCGTCTTTCTCCTCGGACTCCAGCCAGGTCTGCGCGGCCAGGATGTGGAGATCCATAAACACCTTCAGGAAATGCGACCGCAGCTCGTCGTTGGCCGTGCCGTCCCGCTCCATCACCTGCTCGATGCTGTCTTTAAGCACCGTCTTCAGCTTTTTTACGAAGTAGGCGTCCCCGTTCCTGCGGTCAAGGAGGGCCATCATCGCGTCGGAATGATCCCGGCAGAATTCAAACCATATGAGAAAGGACTGCGGCGGTTCATAGTCATATTTCGTCAGGAAGTCTTCTGTGCGGCAATGCGGGCCTGAATCTCCGGGGAGAGAAGAAAGCCGGGCGGAAAGATCCTCAAGGAGAGAGTGCTCCAGCTGCTCGACGAGATCATACAGGTCCCCGAAATACTGATAGAAGGTCCCTCTCGTGATCTCCGCACTCCGGCAGATCTCGATCACCGTGATCTTCTCCCACGGCTTTTCGTCCATCAGCTTCAAAAAGGAAGATATGATATGCCGCTTTGTGTTCTCGGACTTGCTGGTTTTCTGGTTTTCTTTCCCTCTGGCCATAATCCGGATCCCTCCCGACAATCTGCCCTTATTGTAATTCATTTTGCATCATTTTCACTTTGCGGACTATACTCTTTCGGACAGAAATGGATGTCAGAATTCACCTGTAAAAATGACATCCCCCAAAAAAGGTCAAAATCGGACATTTTTCATTAATCTGTTCGATTTTCAAACTCTTTCTTGCAGTCACCGCCATTTTCTATGATACTTTTTATAAAGATATTTCCTCACAAAAATCTCAAAAACCGCCTGAAGGGCGAAGAAAAAGGAGAAATGGTATGAGTTATAACTTCTTTGTAAAGAGCAATATCACGTTCGGACGCGGCGCGGCGGAAAAGCTTCCGGAGATTCTTAAGGGTTACGGATTGAAAAAGATCATGATCGTCTATGACGGCGGCGTAAAGGCAGCCGGCATCTCCGATCAGATTGTCGCACAGGTGGAAAAAACGGGAATCGAGTACCTCATCTTCGACGGCGTCATTCCGAATCCCACCAATGAAGTGGTCGAGAGCGCGGCCGCGAAGGCAAAGGAAGCCGGTGTGGAAGGCTTCGTCGCTGTAGGCGGCGGAAGCAGCATCGATCTGGCGAAGGCCGTGAACGTCCTCATGACGAATCCCGGAAGCATCGGGGAATACGGCGGCATGAATATGGTCAAGAATCCCTGCCTGCCGCTGATCGCCATTCCCACCACAGCCGGAACTTCCAGCGAGATTACCAATGTCAGCGCCCTGATCGACACTCAGAAAGTAATTAAGTACGTGGTCATCGACAACAATATCGTCGCGTCCGATGTCATCGCGGATCCGGAATTCACGAAGACGATGCCCGTATCCGTCACCGCGGCGACCGGCATGGATGCCATTACCCACGCGGTGGAGAGCTACATTTCCAATATGGCCACTCCTCTCACGGAATACAACGCACTGGCCGGCCTCAAGATTCTCTACAACAACCTCCCCAAGGTTGTCGCGAACGGCGCGGATATGGATGCCAGAGAACAGATGATGCTCGGCTGCATCATCACGGGCTTCAGCTTCTCCAACGCCAACCTCGGCTTCGTTCACGCCATCGCCCACACGCTGAGCGCGCACTTCGGCCTCGCACACGGCATGGCCAACGCCTGCGTGCTGCCTTATGTCATGGCCTACAACGCAGAGGCCTGCCCCGAGAAGATGGTGGATCTCGCCCGCGCGATCGATCTCCCGGTGAGCGGGGATATCGAAAAGGACAAGTACCTTCTGGCCGATGCCCTGAAAGCACTGTGCAAAAAGCTCGGCATCCGGACGCTGAAAGAGCAGAACGTGCCGGAGGATGCCTTCGACCGTCTCTCCGACGACGTCCTCAAAGAGCCGGTACTCGGCTTCAACCCGAGACAGGGCGTCACGAAGGAGGATGTGATCAAGATTCTTAAGGAAGCCTATTAAAGTTCCTTTCATAAAAAAGAGAACAGGTGACAGATGTCACCTGTTCTCTTTTTTTCTCTGACAGCTCTGCGATGCGCCGCAGCACCCGCAGTCACATCCGCATTTTTTCTTCCTGATCCAGTAGACCGCCGCGCCGGCCACCGCCGCGCCGATCACGATCAGCAGTATCCAGTCAATTGTTCCCATAAATACCCTCCTGATTCTACAGCATAACCAGATTGCAGATCAGATAAACAATACAGGCGGCAATCCACGCGATCGCGCACTGCACGACGACCACGAAGACCGCCCACTTTCCGCCCAGTTCCCTGCGGACCGAGGCGATCGCCGCGACGCAGGGAGTGTACAGAAGGGAGAACACCAGCATGGAGGCCGCCTGCGCAGCCGTCAGGGCTGTCGCGATCCCGTCCACAAAAAGAATCTCCATCGTCGCCACCACGCTCTCCTTCGCCATGAAGCCCGAAATCAGGGAGGTCACGAGCCGCCAGTCGCCGAGCCCGGCGGGAACAAAGAACGGGGAGATCAGCCCGGCCAGAGAGGCCATGATGCTCCTGCTCTGTTCCGCCTTGGAGAGAAGATTAAAGTGCAGATCGAACCGCTGCAGGAAGTAAACCACCACAGTCGCGATCAGGATAATCGAAAACGCTCTCTGCAGGAAGTCCTTCGCCTTCTCCCAAAGGAGCCTGCCCACATTTTTCGCGCCCGGGAGGCGGTAATTCGGGAGCTCCATGACAAATGGCACGGCCTCGCCACGGAACAGAGTGCGCCTGTAAAGTGCCGCTGTAAGGATTCCGCTGAAGATACCAAGGAGATAAATGCCGATCATCACAAGCGCGCTCCACTTAGGGAAGAACGCGGCCACAAAGAATCCGTAAATCGGCAGCTTCGCCGTACAGCTCATAAACGGAGTGAGCAGAATCGTCATCTTCCTGTCGCGCTCGGAAGGAAGCGTTCTCGTCGACATCACCGCCGGGACAGTACATCCGAAACCGATCAGCATAGGCACGATGCTCCGCCCGGACAGACCGATCCTCCGGAGGAGCTTATCCATGAAAAATGCCACCCGCGCCGTGTATCCGCTGTCCTCCAGAATCGACAGGAAGAAGAACAGCGTCACAATGATGGGCAGAAAGCTCAAGACGGAACCGAGGCCCTCAAAGATGCCGTCCACGATCAGTCCGTGTATCGCCTCATTGACGCCGAGATTTGTAAGGGACACGTCCACAAGATTCGATATGTATCCGATTCCCTGTTCCAGAAGCCCCTGAAGAAATGCCCCGATGACGCCGAAGGTCAGATAGAAGATCAGACCCATAATCAGGATAAATGCAGGTATGGCGGTCCACTTGCCGGTCAGGACGCGGTCGATCTTCTCGCTCCGGATTCTCTCCCTGCTCTCGCGGGGTTTCTTCACGGTTTTGGCGCAGACCTTTTCAATAAAGGCAAAGCGCATATCCGCGATCGCCGCACTGCGGTCCAGTCCCCTCTCCTTTTCCATCTGGAGGACGATATGTTCAAGAGTCTCCTTCTCGTTTTCATCGAGCTCAAGTGCTTTGAGGACAAGAGGATCCCCTTCGATCAGCTTCGATGCCGCAAACCTGTCGGGAATACCCGCCCGCTTCGCATGGTCTTCTATGAGATGGAACACGCCGTGAAGCGCCCTGTGGACTGCGCCGCCGTGATCTTCTTCCCCGCAGAAATCCCGGCGCAGCGGCTTCTCCTGGTAACGGGCGATATGAACCGCGTGTCTGATCAGCTCATCCACGCCCTCATTCTTTGCCGCCGAGATCGGGACCACCGGAACGCCAAGCTCCGTCTCCATGGCGTTGATATCGATGTAGCCGCCATTTCCCGTCATTTCATCCATCATATTGACGGCGACGACCATCGGAATCCCCATCTCGAGAAGCTGGACGGTCAGGTAGAGATTCCGCTCGATATTGGTGGCATCCACGATATTGATCACGGCTTTCGGCTTCTCCTCGAGCACGAAATTCCGCGACACCACTTCCTCGCTGCTGTAAGGGGACATGGAATAGATGCCGGGCAGGTCCGTGACGAGTGTTTTCGGATATCCTTTGATGGCGCCGTCCTTGCGGTCCACCGTCACCCCCGGGAAATTGCCCACATGCTGATTGGATCCCGTCAGCTGGTTGAAAAGCGTCGTCTTTCCGCAGTTCTGGTTGCCGACCAGCGCATAGGTGAGCACCGTTCCCTCCGGAAGCGGATCGCCGTCTCCCTTGCTGTGATAGCGGCCTTCCTCACCGAGTCCCGGATGCTCCGCATCTTCGCGGCGCTTTCTGATTTCAGTCTCTTTGACATCCCCTCCGACGGCACTCTCCTTTGAGAAGCTGTCATTTTTCTCATCATCCCGAAGAGGTCTCACACCGATTCTCGAGGCATCGGCAAGCCTCAGTGTCAGCTCATAGCCGTGGATGCGCAGCTCCATGGGATCCCCCATCGGCGCCAGCTTGACCAGCTGTACCCTGGCGCCGGGAATCACCCCCATATCAAGAAAATGCTGCCGCAGCGCACCCTCTCCGCCAACCGTTTCCACGACAGCGCTCTCGCCGATTTTCAGGTCCCTTAATGTCATCGCATCTGTTCTCCTGATCAATCCTGTTTCGCTCTGTCTGGATTTTAACACTTCTGACTTTCGTTAGCAATATCTAATTCCAATGTCGGAATAAAACGGATCAGAAAGGTCCGTTTTAATACTTCAGTCAGGGCAGAACCGGCATCAGCCGCTCCGCCAGAAAGATGACGGCCGGCATAATCACAATGGAAAGCACTGTACT
>CACZQS010000255.1 GCA_902783325.1 uncultured Lachnospiraceae bacterium | reverse complement strand
TGCGTCTGTAGCTCAGTGGATAGAGCACCGGATTCCGGTTCCGGGTGCGCGGGTTCGACTCCTGTCAGACGCGGGTGACCGAACCAAGTCGAACGCTTCGGCTGGTTCGGTCTTTGCATATAAGAGTTACTATTCACGGTCTGTGGCCTGCAGCGGAGGGTCGTGAATAGTTACGATACAAGGGGTAAAGGTATGAGCAAACCCAGCCGAAAACGAGATGATTTCAGGGAGTGGATCTCTGACAATCTGCGCTATATCATGTTGATCGTCTGCATACTGGCGGCATTAATCGTGTTGTTTTTCGGGGTCCGGGCCATTTCCGCAAGGATCGGGAGATCCGGAAACGCTGTCAAAACCGCCGGCGGGGAAAAGAGCACTTCGGTCAGCGCCGCAGAGAGTGCCGCCGGAAACGAAGTGTCTGACAGCGCGGCGAATGCTTCCGCACAGCCTGCGGAGAACGCGTCATCGGACAGCGGGACTTCTGACACGCAGGGACTCCTCACTCCGAGCGCGGAGCAGGACGTAGTGGAGCTGATCCGCGATTACTATGACGCGCTCAGCACACAGAATCTTGCTGAGGTGCAGAAGATAACGGATGCACTTCCGGAATCGGAAGCTGCCTCCATTTCCTCGACAAAGGTATCTTACCGGGACGTGGAAGTCTTCACCAAGAACGGACCGGACGAGAACAGCCGCGTCGTGTACGCCCATTACCAGTACACCGGCGGAGACGGGGACACCGTGTATCCGGGACTTTCACAGATGTTTATCCGGAAGGGAGCCGACGGCAGCTGGAAGATCGTGTTCACCGAGCTTGACCAGGAGACTTCTTCCCACATCAGCCGCATGACGCAGGAAGCGGACGTGCAGGCACTGATTGCCGAGGTGAAGGCCGAGTATGAGGCTGCCTCGAAAAAGGCCGAGGAAGCAGGCAGTACGGCTTCCGCCGCCTCTCCTGCAGCGACGCCTCCGGCAGAGGTATCCATCACTCCGGAAGCGGATCCCGACGATTATGCAGCTGCAGCGGATGAGAAAGATAACGAAACCGAGTCCTCCGGGACGCAGGAAGGAGAGGCACCTGAAACGCAGTACAATCCGGATGAGATGTGGACTGCAGTCATCAATTCATCCTGCAACGTCCGTTCCGGTCCCGGGTATGATTACGGAGTGACCGGCAGCATCGCGGCCGGTGAGGAGGTCACGGTCATCGGAGATATTGATAACGGATGGTGGCATATCAAGACGGACGAGATCGACGGTTATGTCGGAGGGAAGTTCATATGATTACAGTGTGGGAGTGCAAAGTACGGAGCAATCCGCTTGAATCATACTGTAAGTTTTTGCTTAGCGTTTGCCTTTAAGGCAAATGCTAAGTTTTTGATCAAAAGGGGCTGTGCAAAAAGACCGTGAATGATAACAGCTTTTGCGCGAGGGATTATGGAACAGGAAGGCAAACGTCTGAATAAATATATAGCGGACGCGGGGTACTGCTCCCGTCACGAGGCGGACCGGCTGATCGAGGCCGGACGGGTGGAGATACGCCGCAAGTCAAGGAAAGGGGAGGCGGAAAAGCCTGCCCTTAAGGGCATTCCCGGCGACCGCGTCTTTCACGGGGACACGGTCTATGTGAACGGGCACGAGCTTCCGAAAAAAGAGCCTGAGAGAGTGTATTACCTCTATCACAAGCCGCGCGGCGTGATCTGCACGCTGGACCGCTCGGAGAGAGGGAATATTGCGGATGCCGCGGATCTTCCCCAGGGGATCACCTATGCCGGGAGACTGGATAAGGATTCCTCGGGACTTCTTCTTCTGACAAATGACGGGGAGATGGTCAATCAGATGATGCGGGCCTCATCCTTCCATGAGAAGGAGTATCTGTGCACTGTGGACAAGCCCATAACGGAAGCATTTGTACAGTCGATGCGGAGCGGGGTGAAAATCCGCCTGGACGACGACGAACATCTCAAAAAGAATCCGCACGGCGTGTATGTGACAACCCGTCCCTGCCGCGTGAAAAAGACCGGTGAGAGAAGCTTTTCGATTGTGCTGACGCAGGGATACAACCGGCAGATCCGGAGGATGAGCGCCTCATGCGGCTATAATGTGGTCTCCCTGAAGAGGACGAGACTCATGCACCTGACGCTGGGAGACCTGAAGGCAGGACAGATGAGACAGCTGAAAGGACCGGAAGTCATGCGTCTTAAGGAAGCCGTGACGGGCTCCCCCCGATCAAAGACCGGGAGTAGAAAAGAAGCTGTGTTTTCCGGCAAAACGGATACGCATCAAAAGAAAAGCGGGACGAAAAGGGATGACAAGAGACGAATATGATGTACTGAGGGAAAAGATCCGCCGCTTTAATGCCGCCTATGAGGCCGGGCAGAGCGAGATATCGGATTACGAGTATGATCAGCTGATGCTGTCCCTTAAAGCGGCGGAGGCGGATCATCCGGAGTGGAGAGACGAGCTGTCCCCGAGTGTCGTGGTGGGAGCCCCGGTAAAGCGGGAATCGGGAGTCACGGTCGAGCACGACGTGCCGATGCTCTCGATTCAGGACGTGTTCTCGAAAGAGGACGTCCTCGCCTTTGTCCGCTCCGTCAGGGAGCGTCATCCGGATGCCCTTTTCAGCGTCGAGCAGAAAATTGACGGTCTGTCCATGAGCCTCCGCTACGAGCACGGCCGTATGGTCCTCGCGGAGACCCGGGGGGACGGATATATCGGGGAGGACGTGACATTAAATGCCGCCGTGATCCCCGATGTGGCGGTGGAGCTTCCTTCCGATCCCGGATCGCTGGAGCTTCGCGGAGAGGTCTATATGACCTTCGAGGATTTCGACAGGACGAATGCG
This sequence comes from uncultured Lachnospiraceae bacterium, assembly GCA_902783325.1. Lineage (GTDB taxonomy): Bacteria > Bacillota > Clostridia > Lachnospirales > Lachnospiraceae > Chordicoccus. Next base: position 7,710 of record CACZQS010000255.1, on the reverse strand, counting down.
CGGCAGGAGAGGAACGGCAGAAAGGCATTTGCCAATCCGAGAAACTGCGCTGCGGGCACGCTGAGGCAGCTGGATGTGGAGGAGACGAGGAAGCGGGGGCTGTCCTTTTTTGTATTCAACATCCAGAGGGCGGAGAATGAGGAACTGACCCGCTCCCACGCGGAAGGCCTGGCATATCTTTCGTCCCGGCTCGGGATCAGGACGGTGCCCGCGAAGCTGTGCGGCACGGAGGAGGAAATCCTTTCCGAGATCGACCGGATCGGAGAAAAGCGCGGGGAGCTCGGATATGATATAGACGGCGCTGTGGTGAAGATCGACCAGATCGCCTACCGCGCGGATTTTCCGGCGGGTGAGAAATACAGCGCGGGACATATCGCCTACAAGTATCCGCCCGAAGAGAAGGAGACGGTGATCCGGAATATAGAAGTGTCGATCGGGATGACGGGCCGCGTGAATCCCACCGCGGTGTTTGATCCCGTGAGGTTATGCGGCACGACCGTGACGAGAGCGACGCTTCACAATCAGGATTTTATTCACGAACTCCATATCGGCATCGGGGATACCGTTGTCGTCTACAAGTCCGGGGAGATTATTCCCAAGATCAGGTGCTCCGTTCCCGAGAAGAGACCGGCCGGCACCGAAGATTTTCTTCTTCCGGACCGCTGTCCCTCCTGCGGGGCTCCGATCTGGCGCGAGGAGGACAAGGCGGACATGCGCTGCATCAATCCGGACTGTCCGGCGCAGCTGCTGAGGCATCTCATCAATTTTGTGAGCCGGGATGCCATGGATATTAAGGGCCTGGGAGAGGAGCTCTTAGGCGCGCTCCTTGAGGACGGTTACTTAAGCAGCATTGCGGATATCTACAATCTCCACCTGCACAGGGAAGAGCTCATAGAAAAAGGCCTGATCGGCAGGGAGAAGAACACGGACAAGCTTCTTGCGGCGATTGAGGGATCCAAGAACAATGAGCCGTCCAGGCTCCTTACCGGTCTTGCGATTCCCGGCGTGGGAAAGACTTCCTCCAGGACGCTTATGAGGGCGCTCGGCTCCATCGACGCGCTGATGGAGGCAGACGAGGAGACGCTGCGCGGCATCCAGGATGTCGGCGAGGTGACGGCCCGCGAGATCAGGCACTTTTTTGCTTCCCCGCCAAATCTCAGCCTGATCGAAAAGCTGAAGGAAGCAGGTGTCCGCATGGAGAGCGGTGAGAGGGCGGCTTCCGATGACCTTAAGGGGAAGACTTACGTGGTAACGGGGAGCATCACGCAGTTCCCGAACCGGGATGCCTTCGCGGAGTTTATAGAGAAGAGGGGAGGTAAGCTCGCATCCTCAGTCTCGAAGAAGACAACGGCCCTCATCAATAACGACGCGGCCAGTACTTCAGGGAAGAATAAAAAAGCGAGGGAGCTCGGGATTCCGATCCTTACGGAAGAGGAATTTCTTGCCTTGATTAAAGAACAATGAACACAGCTGAAAAAGAAGACCTGAATCATTACCAATAAGCTTAAGAGGTGAATTTACATGCCGGTAAAAATACCGAATGATCTTCCGGTCAGGGAGATTCTTGAAAAAGAGAATATATTCGTGATGGACACGCATCGGGCCACGCACCAGGATATCCGTCCGATCCAGATCTGCATCCTCAATCTGATGCCCATCAAGGAGGACACGGAGCTCCAGATTCTGCGCGAGCTCTCCAATACGCCGCTCCAGATCGACGTGACCTTTATGCGCATGTCGACACATAAGTCGAAGCACACCTCGAAGAGCCATCTGGACACATTTTACGAGAGATTTGATTCTTTGAAGAAGAAGAGCTTTGACGGACTGATCGTGACCGGCGCTCCTCTGGAGCAGATGGAATTCGAGGAAGTGGATTACTGGGAGGAGCTCACGCAGGTGTTCGACTGGGCGGACCGGCGCGTCACCTCGGCCTTCTTTATCTGCTGGGGCGCGCAGGCGGCTCTCTATCACTATTACGGGCTGCCGAAGCGGATGCTCAAAGAGAAGATGTTCGGCGTCTTTGATCACCGCGTGTACAACCGCAAAACACCGCTCTTAAGAGGCTTTGACGACAGCTTCAAGATGCCTCATTCCAGGCACACGGAAGTGGCGGTGAGGGACATCGTCAAGTGCAAGGAGCTCACGATCCTGGCGCAGTCCGAGGAGGCCGGAGTGGCGCTGTGCATGGCGCAGAACGGGCGCAAGGTCTTCCTCACGGGACATCCCGAGTACGGCCGCATGCAGCTGAGGCGCGAATATGAAAGAGATCTGAAAAAGGGTCTTGACATCGCGCTGCCCAAGTACTACTTTCCAAACGATGATCCGACGAAGCGGCCGCTTCTCACCTGGCGCGCCGCCGCGAACAATCTGTACACCAACTGGCTGAACTACTACGTATATCAGTCGACGCCGTTTGCGCTCGACGGCACGCCGTGGGGCGAGGAGATCCCGGACAATTACGCCTCCAGGTGAAGGAAGGTACCTCATGTCTTTTGCAAAAGTGCTGATCAAGTTCATAGGGCCCCATCCGGCGGACAATGTCATCAGCGCAGCCGCACTGGAACCGGAAATTCTGATTCTGACGGGCTACGGTTCTTTCCTCACGGACACGATGCGGAGCCGCTACAACTATTTTTTTCATCACAGGCGGATGCAGACGATCGTGTCGGATCCGCTCTCACTCGAGAGATATCTGATGGGAGACATCGAGAACCGTCTCGAGAAGCTGCTCGCCCGGTATGAGGCGCGGCGGCCTGTTGTGGACATCGCCGACGCGGATGCCATAGAGACGATGGCGCTCGGAACGGTCTTAAGGACTCATAAATACTGGAATGTCGCCGTTTTGTCCTATTCGCTGCGTGACGGTGTCTTCCTTCCCCTGAAAAATGGCGAGGAGCTGCAGCAGCTGTCATTTCCTTCCATTACGGCGCCGGAATACGCCTACCTTCGTGACGGGACGCCTATGAACCGCCAGGAAGCGGGCCGCGGTGTGCTGTACCGCAGGGACCTGAACCGGCATGTGATCAAAGAGATCCGGGCCCTCAACGTCCTCTACGCGGAATCTCCTTCTTACTGGAGGGATACGGCCGCGCGGTTCCGGTACGCGATCAAAGACGCATCGGAAGACAGGACGGATTATCTGATCGACGCCGTCTCTTTGGGGATCAGGGACACGGCGTTCGAGGAGCTCAGGGATGTGGGAATCCTGAAGCAGACTGCCACGCAGAACGGGATCGTGCGGGCCGTCTTTGCGGACAAGTACGCGCGGGATCTGTTTATGCGGATCGAGAAGGTTCCTCTGATGAATATCTTCCTGAGCGTTGCGCTCATCCGGGCCTACGGGCAGTCTGCGGCCTACCATGATCTGGCGATGTATAACTACAGTTATATCACCTGCATCCGGGGCGCGCTCCCCGTCGTGATCATGATCTACAATGAGCAGGAAGAGGAGGAGCAGATCTACCGCTTTCACGTGAAGGCGCTGAAGCTCTTCGATGAGCCGGTCAGGAAAGTGCTGGTGAGGTTCGGGCAGACGGGACTTTCCGACGACGTGAAAGAGGCGGCATCGCGCTTCGGCGTGGAAATCATCCCCATGAGATCCCTTACTGAAAAAATGGAGCCGCGCTGATGCGCTCTAAGGAACATAGACGGAGGAATTTACTTAGATGGAAAACCTGTTAGAGATCATGTCAAAGCAGCTTGGAGAAGCTTTCGCGGGCGCCGGCTATGAGGCTTCTTACGGCTCCGTGCGGACTTCGGACAGGCCGGATCTGTGCGAGTACCAGTGCAACGGCGCTATGGCTGCGGCGAAGCAGTATCACAAGGCGCCCTTTCTGATTGCTGAGGAAGTGGCGGCGAAATGCGGAGAGAATGCGTTCTTTACGGCGGAGGCGGTAAAGCCCGGCTTTTTGAATCTCAATGTAAAGCCCTCATGCCTCGCTTCCTATATCGGCAGCATGGCTGAGAACGGGGAGGCCCTCATCCCGCAGCTGGAGCATCCGGGAAAGCTGATCATCGATTACGGCGGCCCGAATGTGGCGAAGCCGCTTCACGTGGGACACCTGCGCGCTGCCGTGATCGGAGAGAGCATCAAGCGCATCGCGAGAGCGGTCGGCAACGAGGTTCTCGGCGACATCCATCTGGGGGACTGGGGACTGCAGATCGGGCTCGTGATCACGGAGCTCAAAAAGCGGCAGCCGGATCTGCCGTATTTCCTTGAGGGGGAAGCGGAATATCCGGAGGAAGCGCCATTTACCGTGACGGAGCTCGAGGAGATCTATCCGGCCGCTTCCGCCAAGTCCAAAGTGGATGAGAGCTATCGGGAGGAGGCCCTTCTTGCGACCCATGAGCTTCAGGAGGGGAGACCCGGATACCGCGCGCTCTGGAAGAAGATCCTTGAGGTCTCCGTCGCGGACCTGAAACGGAATTACGAGAGGCTGGACGTCCATTTTGATCTCTGGAAGTCGGAGTCGGACGCGCAGCCCTATATCCCCGGTGTCATCGAGGACCTGAAGGCAAAAGGCCTCGCCAGGGTCGACCAGGGGGCGCTGGTCGTGGATGTGGCGGAGGAGACCGACAAGAAGGAAATGCCACCCTGCATTATCCTGAAATCGGACGGCGCTTCGCTGTACAGCACCACGGATATTGCGACGATCGTCGAGAGAGTAAAGCTCTTTGACCCGGACGAGATGATCTATGTGGTCGACAAGCGGCAGGGGATGCATTTTGAACAGGTATTCCGCGTCGTGAGGCTCGCCCGTATGGTGAAGCCGGAGATGAAGCTCGTATTTGCGGGCTTCGGTACCATGAACGGGAAGGACGGGAAGCCGTTTAAGACGAGGGACGGCGGCGTGATGCGCCTGGAATCCCTTCTCAATGAGATTGAAGAGGAAATGGCGGTCAAGATCGCGGACAACAAGAATGTCCGCGCCGAGGACGCGGCCAAAACCGCGGAAACCGTGGCCCTTGCTGCCGTAAAATACGGGGACTTGAGCAACCAGGCCGCAAAAGACTATGTGTTTGATACGGAGAAATTCACGTCCTTTGAGGGAAACACCGGCCCGTATATTCTCTACACGCTTGTGAGAATCAAATCCATCCTGGAGAAGGCGGCGGAGGAGGACCGGACAGGAGGCGGCATTCTTGAGCCGCTCAGTGCGGATGAGAAAGCGCTTATGCTCTCCCTCACGGATTTCGGCAAGACGGTCATGGATGCCTATGAGGAGCTTGCGCCCCATAAGATCTGTGCCTATATCTACAAGCTGTCGAATGATTTCAACCGCTTCTACCACGGCACGAGGATACTGGGAGAAGAGGACGCGGCGAGGAGACGGTCTTACCTCACCTTGCTCACGCTCGTAAAAGCGGTTCTGGAGAAGGCCATCGACCTGCTTGGATTCTCGGCGCCTGAACACATGTGACATAAGAGGTACTGTGAATAGCAGAATATGAGGAACAATTCTTAATGTGGAATACAGTATTATTTGATCTTGACGGTACGCTCACGGATTCCGGCGAAGGAATTACCAGGTGTGTGCAGTACGCGCTCCGCAAGGAATTCGGGATCAAAGTGGAGAATCTTCACGATCTCGACTGCTTCGTCGGGCCTCCGTTAAAGGAACAGTTTATGGAGTTCGCTTCCCTTTCCGAAGAGGAGGCGGAGCGGGCGATTATGGCCTACCGGGAGCGGTACCGCACGAGAGGCATCTATGAGAACAGGGTCTACGACGGGATCCCGGAGCTCCTTTCACAGCTCGTGAGGGAGGGACTGACCCTGGCGGTCACTTCTTCGAAGCCGACAGAGTTCTGCCGGGAGATCCTCCGCTATTTCGGGATTGAACAGTATTTCCGGACTGTGGTCGGAAGCGAGCTCAGCGGCGAGCGGAGCAAAAAGGCGGAAGTCATAGAGGAGACCCTGCGGATTCTCGGAATGACCGGCAGGAGGGGAGAAGTCGTCCTTGTCGGCGACAGGAGATTCGATGTCGAGGGAGCCAGGAAGACAGGCATCGGCTCGATCGGTGTCAGCTATGGCTACGGTTCCAGAAAAGAGCTGGAAACGGCCTGGCCGGACTGCATCACGGACACCCCGGAGGAGCTGCGCAATGTCCTGATCGGGCAGGCCCGGGAGGAGAAAACGGAGAGCAGCCCGGTGAGCGGAAACATTCAGACCGATCTTCCGGGAGCTTATCAGGCAGGGTGGGGATCCTCTTACCCCTGGCAGGGCTATTACGGATATCCGGAAGGGTATTATTTCCCGCCGCAGGGATACGGGGTTCCGCAGGGAATCAACCCGCCTCAGGGATATTACGTGCCCCAGTCCTATCCGCTTCCCGGCTACAATTATCCGCCGCAGGGCTATTATCTGCCTCAGGATTACAGACAGGTAAGGAACTTTGACCCGCAGTCTCCCTACAAGATGCCTCCTTACGGCTATCTGGCGGAGACACCCCGCACTCCCTGCAGAAAGCAGGAGTCGCTGATCTATAAGATCTGGAGATGCCTGAACCCGCTCCTCATCGATCTGGCGGTCGCGTTCGTGGTCACGAATTTTTCGCTGTTCCTCTTCATGATGTTCGCGGGCAATCCGGCCGGAGGAAACCGTCTTTACGAAGGCAACTCGCTGCTGATTCTGGGACTGACCGACCTGATCGGCATAGTGATTTATTCTCTGCTGTTCAGGGCCGATGAGCGCGGAAGAATCATGGACGGACTTCCGGAGCGGATGCTTCGCTTCGGTCACATATCGTTCCTGTATATACCGGCGCTGATTCTGTTCGTGCCCGCCGTGAGCGCCCTGATCAGCAGCCTGGTATCAACCCTTCCGATCTTTCCGAACGATATCTACTCCGCCCTGGAGGACAGTATCATGAGTTCGGGCTGGCTGCTGCAGCTCATCGTGGTCTGCGTCACGGGACCGATTGCGGAAGAACTTCTCTACCGGGGACTGATCTACCGGAGAGTACGTGATTATACGGGCTGCGCCTGGGCTGCCGTGATCAGCGGCGTCATCTTCGGCATCGCCCACGGAAACCTCTATCAGGGAGTCTATGCGGCGATATTCGGTATCCTGATGGCTCTGATCTACGAGCATTTCGGGACGATCTGGATGGCGATCCTCGGCCATGTCGTGAACAATCTTGTGGCTACGTTCCTGGATCCGCTGATCTCCGGGATGGGCGCGATGGGGCAGACGGTTTATCTCGCGTCAAGCGCTGTGGCTGCGATCCTGCTCGGAATCGTCATCTTTTCAAAAAAGAACCGGATAAATGCGGTATAGAAGCTTAAATTTCCGTTGACGCGGCCTTATGACGCGTGCTATTATATCAAAGTTGTGTTATCGCAGCGCTTTTGCGCTGCCAAAATATCATTTCACACACGTGTGGATTTCGGGACGGGTGCCCAAGAGGAAGCTTCTCCTGACGGAGAAGCTTTGAAGTCGCTCAAAGCCGCGACGGGCTCCCCCGATCAGAGATCGGGGGCATAGATGCATCTATGACCGCACAGGAATATAGAGAACTACTTGCCATATGTGATAAGAAATTCAAAGAATATGAAGCGAAGGGGTGCAAGACATACTTTAACAAGAAAGATCATCTCTGGACGCTATATGAATATGAAACCGGAGAATTTAAGATCCCGGAGAATGCAAAAGAGGGAATGATCTATGGCGGATGTAACTGTGGCAACTGCCATATCACAATACTTCCG
>CACZQS010000254.1 GCA_902783325.1 uncultured Lachnospiraceae bacterium | reverse complement strand
TACTACAAGCGTTCCGGCCAGCAGCCGCGGTAGTGTCTGCAGATAATACGAAACGGACGGTCAGGCGGTCATCAAATACTCTGTCAGCCGCAGAATGTCCTTAGGCTCGTCCGCTCTGATCTCCAGTTCGGGGATGTCGCTGCTCCCGAAATACTGCGTAAGGGAAACATATTGACTCAGTTTCGATTTCAGGTTCAGCTCGTCTCCGTTTTCAGTGACCAGTGAGATATTGCCTTCACACTTGTCCAGTACATCACAGAACTTATTGACATCTTTTATATTAAATATTTTCATAATGATTCTCCTCTCTTGTGTAAATGTTTTTGTGTACCCCTTACGCCGTTCATTATAGCACGCCGTAATCCGATTTCGAGGTCCCGGCTTGACCAGAATTCTGGCAATATTGACATGGCATCAGGCGCCATTTTCTGAAAGGAATAGTATTATGAGCAGAACCCTGAAACATTACGAGGCACAGGACCAGCGCATCTCCGTGGATTACATCACGGACAGCGGCCAATACCACGCTGCGCACTGGCACAGCGATCTTGTGATTATCTATCTGCTGAACGGAAGTGCGGAAATTATCCTTGACGGGACAAAGCTCCAGCTCGTGCAGGGAGAATTTATCGTGATTGACGCCAACAGGATCGATGAGCTTCTCTGCAAAGAGAGTTTCATGCAGGTCAGTGTCCACGTCGACAGGACATTTTTGCAGGACAGGGCGGGAACGGCAAAAGAAGAAGGGCAGGTCGCCTGGCTCTACCGCTGCAGCAGAGAGGACCTGACCCATGAGCTTCTTCCACCGTATCTGGAAATATGCGATCTGTTCAAAGAGCTTGTGCCGCTGTATATCAACGAGCCGGCCGGTTATCTGCTGAAGACGGAATCAATCGTTCTTGATATCCTTTACCGTATCGTCCAGTTCTTCTCCCATCCGGTATATAAGGATGAAGTAGGGGAACTGTCCGAGGAGCAAAGACGGGTACAGAGCTTTCTGGATTTCATTGAAGAACACTACGCGGAGCCGCTATCCCTGCAGGATCTCTCTGATGAGTTCGCGCTCTCCCGCGAATATTTCAGCCGTCTTTTCAAGAAAAGCATAGGCATCAGTTTCTCCGATCATCTCTCCAGGGTCCGCATCTCCCACTTCTATCATGACCTGACTTCCACAGATGAGCCGATCATGGAGCTTCTGGACAAACACGGAATCACGAATTACAAGCACTTCAGCCGGAAATTCAAGGCGATTTACGGCTGCACGCCGAGGGATATCCGGAATCTTTCCCGCATAAAAATGGCACCTGTTCCGTGAGCAGGAAAATGCTGCATCGCCGTCAGGTGCCTCTTCAGGCTTCTTTGTCGGAAAATTTGAACCCGTCTTTTCCCCCCATCTTGACGCTGTATAGAAGCTTGTCGGCGGCCGTGTAAACTGCCTGATAGCCGGAATAAGATCCGAGGTTAATAATAGCGCCGATACTGGCTGTCACATGGTCCTGCTGCTCTTTGTCCGGCGTGACGGTGTACAGGGCCTCCTTCAGCGACATCAGCCTTCCTTCCACATGTCTCATGTCGGCCATGCCCACGGCATAGACGATAAACTCATCTCCGCCCATCCGCATGATGACATCGGAATCCCGGAATGTGCTTTTCAGCTTCATGGCAACCATCTTGAGAGTCTCATCTCCGACGGCGTGTCCGTAAGTGTCGTTAATGTGCTTGAAGTCGTCCACATCGATGATGATAAAGGTCCCCGGCACTTCATTTCGGATAAATGTATCGATCAGATGCTCTCCGCCTCTCCTGTTCAGAATTCCGGTCAGCACGTCATGTTCCGCTTTCATGTTGGCGGTCTCGCTCGTGGACATATACATGATGCGGTCTCTGAGCCGCCAGCCGGAAAGGAACACAACCGCAACAAAGGTCATGGACAGATGAAGAAGCCCGAAGGCCCGCTCATCTCCGCTGCGGTTCACTATGATCGCTATGGCAAAAAACAGGCTGAACAGAGCATCGAAGGCAATGATCCTTCCCCATGCATCGTGTGTCAGCAGCGATACCAGAATAAGAAAGAAAAGGAAAGAAAAGGGATTCCGGTTCAGGCCGTCTATAATAAAGATAATGGCAGTATACATCAGCAGCACTGATGACCAGACATACAGGGAAACAGTGCCGTTCTTCGACATCTCATGTCTGTAATTGAAACGGATACAGGCGGACAGAAGGAAGAAGATGAGGTACTCTACAGCGCTGGCCTTGATCGGAAGGGTCGCATTTCCCAAAAAGGCAATCACCGTAAAAGGGATGTTGAACGCAAGCCCCAGATAAATCAGGTATCCCATAAAGATGTAATTGTCACGGGCAAAGTCATCTTTATAGTTTTTAAGGGCAGAAGGAAGCAGCAGTTCCTTGATCTTTTCAATCAATGAGACCGCCTCCTCTCTCCTGCATTACCCGGATTTCTGCAAATGTTACAAGAAAACTATACGCCGGCCGCCTGATTCTGTCAACGTCTACAAAAACAGGCCCGCATGGAAAGGTTCTTCGGGGTTTCAATCGCAGACAAATGCTGTTATGATAAGGTCAAAGCAACAGATTTGTTCCACCAGAAACAGAAAGGAGAAATGCCGCATGTCAGAAGCCGGTAATTCAAACAGAATCTGCAGAGATTACATGGATTCACTGCTCATCGAAACAAGATATATGAACGCCGTGACGCCGGATACTTCCTTCGAGCTGTACGGTGAGAAGTTTTCATCACCGATCATGACGGCCGCTCTGTCCCATCTTGACCATTTCGTGGAGAAAGGAATGGCGAAGGCTTATGCGGAAGGGGCCAGGGACGCGGGCTGCGTATGCTGGTACGGCATGGCCGAAGAGGACGAGATTGAGATGATGGCGGATACCGGCGTGAAGCTGATCGAGATCATCAAACCGTATGCTGACAGAGAAAAAATATACCGGAAGATCGAGCATGCCGGGAAGCTGGGCCTTCTGGCCGTCGGCATCGATATCGATCACGCTTTCGGAGAAACGGGATTGCCGGACATCTGCTTCGATGAAGAAATGCGGGCCATGACGACAAAGGAGCTCACGGATATCTGTAAGGCAAGCCCTCTGCCGGTAATTGTCAAAGGTGTCCTCAGCTGTTATGACGCAAGAGAAGCCCTGAAGGCGGGAGTGTCCGGGATGGTGATCTCCCATCACAACAACCGCATCGAATATGCCATTCCGCCGCTCAAAATCCTTCCTGAGGTCGCGGCCCTCACGGGCGGCAGAGTTCCGCTCTTTGTGGACTGCATGATCCAGAGCGGCATGGACGCATTTAAGGCCCTTGCCCTCGGCGCCTCTGCTGTTTCCATAGGAAGGCCGCTGATGACCGCATATAAGGACAATCACGAAAGCGGCATCAGGGACTATCTGGAAAAAACCCGGGAGGAGCTGGCCAAGGCCATGGGATATACCGGAACAGGAAACCTGAAAATGATGGATCCGTCCGTCATCCGGAGGTAAACAAATATGAGCAGCAAGGGAAAAGTCATCGCGGTCTGCACCAGCGAAAAAAAGGGCACAGCAAAGACCGAGGTTCCATTTATCACACTGGTGCCGGATCTGGGAATCGAGGGGGATGCCCACGCCGGCAGGTGGCACCGCCAGGTCAGCCTTCTTGGTCTTGAAAAGATTGAAGCATTCCGGGAAAAAGGGGCGGATGTCGCTTTCGGAGCGTTCGGCGAAAACATCATCACGGAGGGCTTTGACCTGCGCACACTGCCCGTAGGCACCAGATTCCGGATCGGGACTGTGCTGCTGGAAATGACGCAGATCGGCAAGGAATGCCATTCGCACTGTGCAATCTTCCATCAGGTCGGGGACTGTATTATGCCCAGAGAAGGTGTGTTTGCAGTAGTTCTTGAAGGAGGCAGAGTTAAGGCCGGCGATGAGATTTCAACCATCGCCCCGGATCCGGAAAGGCCTTTTACGGCGGCATGGATTACCCTGTCCGATAAAGGAGCGGCAGGAGAACGGGAAGACAAGAGCGGTCCTCTGATCGGAGAGATGCTGAAAGAAGCAGGCTATCAGGTAATCGAAGGCCTGCTGCTTCCCGATGAGCCTCAGAAGCTTAAAACACAGCTGATCCGGCTGGCAGACCAGAGGCAGGTAAATGTGATCTTTACGACGGGCGGAACGGGTTTCTCATTAAGGGATCAGACTCCCGAAGCAACCATAGCGGTTTGTGACCGGATGGCCCCCGGGATCTCAGAAGCTGTCCGGGCCTACTCAATGACAAAAACACCTTCCGCCATGCTCTCAAGAGCAGCTGCGGGCATCCGCAAACAGACTTTGATTGTTAACCTTCCCGGCAGCCCGAAAGCAGTCAGGGAATGCCTGGAATTCCTGCTTCCCCCATTGGATCACGGACTTAAGATCCTGCTTGGAAGAGACGGGGAATGTGCATCGCGAAGGACCGATTCATAACCACGGAGTAAGAAATGAGTGAGTTTACACACTTTGATGAAAAAGGCAATGCCTGGATGGTGGACGTCTCCGACAAAGAAATCACAAGGAGAACCGCCATTGCACAGGGAACCATCCATGTGAGCCGGGAAGTCATGGATGCGGTGCTTGGCCGCCGGATAAAAAAGGGAGATGTCTTTACCGTGGCTCAGGTAGCCGGAATCATGGGAACAAAGCGCACAGCGGAGCTCATCCCGATGTGTCATCCGTTGAGCTTAACCAATGCCTCCGTCACATTTGACATCGACGAAGAGCAATGCCTGATCACGGCAGTCTGCAAGGCCGTCACCGACGGGAAGACAGGTGTCGAGATGGAAGCGCTGACCGGCGTGTCCACCGCTCTGCTCACCATCTACGACATGTGCAAAGCCATTGACAGGAGAATGGTCATCAGCGAAATACGTCTTGTTGAAAAAAGCGGAGGGAAAAGCGGGACATTTATTCATTGACCGCTTTTTACGAACAGAGCCCTGTATTCCCCCGGAGCCATGCCCTTTTCTTCACGAAATACACGATTGAAACT
>CACZQS010000253.1 GCA_902783325.1 uncultured Lachnospiraceae bacterium | reverse complement strand
TCGCCCGCAGTTCTACTTCAGAACAACGGACGTCACAGGCGTGATCAACCTTCCGGAAGGCACAGAGATGTGCATGCCCGGCGACAATGTCGAGATGACTGTTGAGCTGATCCATCCGATCGCTATGGAGCAGGGTCTTACATTCGCTATCCGTGAAGGCGGACGTACTGTCGGATCCGGCCGTGTTGCCACGATCATCGAATAAGGCAAAGCCTGAAAATTTTATAACGATTTTGAAGAGGCTCCGCGATGCGGGGCCTCTTTGCTGCATAACTTGACTCATCCCCTGGAAAATGGTATCATGCCAAGAGTGGCATACTCTATGCTGCAATTTAACTCTGCCTGCGTCTCAAACAGGTAAATGGCGCGGCGCTTGAAATTTGAAAGGGGAACTGATTATGAAGATCAATAGAGCTAAAACGGCACTTGCGCTGACAGCGGCTGTCACAGTGATGGCGCTGACGGCCTGCGGGAGCTCAGGGACGATCTCATCTCTCACAGACAGCGACTCCACGGCTTCACTCGTAGAGGATGCGGCTAAGGATACATCTACCGTTCTTTCCGGAACGCTCTCCAAAGCGGAATCGGCAGCTACTTCTGTCCCGGAGATCGTTCCGCAGACAGTGGCCGCTTCCACGGTGACAACTCCACAGGCCTCCGGCACGGCACTTATCGCCACCCCGGATGATGATGAGGAAGAGAACGAACCGGTCCGCGTATCCCTGACGGGAGACGGATCCGACGACGCGGCGGAAGTGAGCACGGAGTCAGCGGAAGAGGAAACGGACTCCACGATGACACTGGCAGGCACGGCTCCGGCCGGAGAGGTATCCCTGCTCACAGACGAGGCGGAGCCGACGGCGGCTCCCGAGGAAGAGAGCTATGAGCCTGCAGGCGAAGGCAACACAGGATACGTGACAGGCGATGAAGTCAACGTCCGTTCCGAACCCGATTCCAGTGACGACGACAATGTCATGTTCACCCTGTTCGAAGGCGACGAGGTGACCATTCTCGCAAGCGAGGACGACTGGTACAAGATCGAAGTCGACGGCGAAGTCGGCTGGATTAAGGCCGGATACGTGGAATAAACTTACAGTTATAAAGAGATCAAAAAGCTGAAAGCTCCCCGGGAAGCGGGGAGCTTTCTTGGAGGTTGGTGTTATGTGGATTGCGGATCAGTGGAGTGATTATGAAGTGCTGGATACGTCCTCGGGTGAAAAACTCGAGCGCTGGGGCGATTATCTGCTCATCCGGCCGGACCCGCAGGTGATCTGGCAGACGGAGCGGACCCTGAAGGGCTGGAAAGCTCCCAATGCACACTACCACAGGAGCGCGAAGGGCGGCGGCAGCTGGGAATTCTTTGACCTTCCCGAGAGCTGGCAGATCCGTTACGGCACGCTCACCTTCAATCTGAAGCCCTTCAGCTTCAAGCACACGGGCCTCTTTCCCGAACAGGCTGCCAACTGGGATTTCTTCCGCCCGCTGATAAAAAATGCCGCCCGCCCGGTGCGCGTCCTCAACCTCTTTGCCTATACGGGAGGAGCCACCTGCGCGGCCCTGGAGGCGGGAGCATCCGTGACCCATGTCGACGCCTCCAAGGGCATGGTCACCTGGGCCCACGAGAATGCCCGCTCCTCCGGCCTTGAGGAGAAGCCGGTCCGCTGGCTCGTGGACGACTGCATGCGCTTTGTGGAGAGAGAGATCCGCCGCGGCAATCACTATGAAGCCATTATTATGGATCCGCCCTCCTACGGCCGCGGCCCGAAGGGCGAGGTCTGGAAGCTCGAGGACACCGTATTCCCGCTGATTCAGAACTGCGCAAAGCTTCTGTCCGACGAGCCCCTCTTCTTCCTGATCAGCTCGTACACCACCGGTCTCCAAAGCGGGGTCCTCACCTACATGCTCGAGACCGCGCTGAAAAACTTAAGACCCGCCGAGGTCGTCTCCGGCGAGATCGGTCTTCCCGTCCGCTCGAACGGCCTCGTCCTGCCCTGCGGCTGTGCCGGCCGCGCCGTGTGGTAGAGATGACAACAGGGACTGACACCACTGTCATCTCTGGAAGCAGGCATTCCCCCGCAAGTTGACAGCCCCGCTAAGTTGACGTAAAATCCTTGCATGCAAAGAAAAAGGCCGGAAAAAGAAGGAGGAGGCACATATGAAGACATATTTGGAAATGACAACCCGGGAACTGATGGCTGAAAAAGCCGCACTGGAGCAGCAGTTCGAGGAAATCAAAACCAGAAAACTGAAGCTCGATATGTCCAGAGGAAAGCCTTCCTTCGCCCAGCTGGAGCTGTCCGACGAGATGATGGACGTCCTGGATTCCCGCAGCTACTTCAACGACGAGACGGGAACCGACTGCCGGAACTACGGCGTGCTGGCCGGCATACCCGAGGCGAAGCGCCTCATGGGCGCGATGTCGGAGGTCGCCCCGGACGACATGATCATCTTCGGAAACTCCTCACTCAACATCATGTTCAATACGGTGTCCCGCTCCTATACACACGGAGTCTGCGGCTCGACGCCCTGGTGCAGGCTGGACAAACCGGTAAAATTCCTCTGTCCTGTGCCCGGCTATGACCGCCATTTCCGCATCACGGAATTCTTCGGCATCGAGATGATTCCGATCCCCATGACGGAGACCGGGCCTGAGATGGACCTCGTGGAGAAGTTCGTAAGCGAGGATCCCATGGTCAAGGGCATCTGGTGCGTCCCGAAATATTCCAACCCGCAGGGCTACAGCTACTCCGATGAGACCGTGCGCCGCTTCGCGGCATTAAAGCCCGCGGCGGAGGACTTCCGCATTTACTGGGACAATGCCTATTCAATCCACCACCTGTACGAGGATCCGGAGAAGCAGGACGTGATCCTGGAGCTCTTAAGCGAGTGCCGGAAGGCCGGCAATCCGGACCTTGTCTTCAAGTTCATATCCACCTCGAAGGTGACATTTCCCGGATCGGGACTGGCCGCCCTCGCCGCATCCAAAAGAAATCTGGAGGACATCGAGAGATACATGGCGGTCCAGACCATCGGCCATGACAAGATGAATCAGCTCCGCCACGTGCGCTTCTTCGGAAACCTTGCGAATATGCAGGAGCACATGCAAAGGCACGCGGAGATCTTAAGGCCCAAGTTCGAGGCGCTCTGGGAGATCTTTGACCGCGAGCTCGCCGGCCTTGAGATCGGCGAGTGGACGAAGCCGAGGGGCGGCTACTTCCTCTCCTTTGACTCCATGGACGGCTGCGCGAAAGCCATCGTCGCAAAATGCGCGGAGGCCGGGGTCAAGCTGACGGGAGCGGGAGCGACCTTCCCGTACGGCATCGACCCGCGCGACCGGAATATCCGCATCGCGCCGTCCTATCCGGAGCTGAAGGAACTGATCAGGGCGGCGGAAGTGTTTGTCTTAAGCGTAAAGCTTGTCAGCGCGGAGAAGATTCTGAGCACAAGATGACGTCCCGCGCAAAGGCAGCAGTGGTTCATCTGAAGCGGCGAAGAGGGGAGAGCCGCTTTGGAAAGGGGTTTTATGAAAAAATGGAACGACATCGATCTCGACGAACCGGATGACGGCGTTTATCTGGACGAAGACGATGAGGACAACGATGACAACGGGGAATATCCGGAGCTTTATCCGGAACGGAGCGGGCCGGACGACGATGACGACATCGAGATCTCCGATGACGACGATCTCACCGAGCCCGTCATCACCAAACAGCTTACCGAAGAGGAAATACAAAAAGCGAAGCGGCGCGGCAGACTGCGCGCGGCCGGCAAGCTCATCTGTGTGCTTGTCATCATAGGCTGCGTGCTCGGCGCCGGCACTTATGCTGTCTACGATCATTACTACAAATACTACTCCACGCATTTTTACGACGGAACGACGATCAACGGGAAGGACGTCTCCCGGCGCACCGTGGATGTGATCAAGAACAGCATCCGCAGTGACATTTCCAAATATTCGCTCACAGTCGGACTCAAGGACGGCGGCGTGGAGGTCTTAAGCTCCGACGACGTCGGCTGGGCCTACGTGGACGACGGCAAGGTCGACGAGTTCATGGCAAACCAGGATGCGGAGCATTGGTACAAGCATTTCCGGGACGGGCATGAGTACGCGCTTTCTGCCGGGACGACTTACGACCGGGACAAGGCCACCGAGTCGATCCGGGCAATGCACTGCTTTGAGGACGAGTACGTCACGAAGCCCGTCGACGCGGCTCTTGTTCAGAATGCCAACGGCAATTACGAGGTGACCGCGGAGATCGAAGGCAATCTCCTGAACGAGGAGAAGGCGGAGAAGCTGATCCTTGAAGCGCTGGATTCGTCGGAATCCGAAGTGAGCCTTGTGAAGCCCGACTGCTACATCCATCCCAAGGTCTTCCGGGACAACGAGAATCTGTGCCGCCGCCGCGACCAGTGGAACCGCCTCCTCGGCATTCACATTTCCTATGAGTTCGGCGACAACTACGAGGACATCGACCGGAACGTCCTGCTCCCGTATATCACCGACGACGGGGAAAATGTCACCCTCGCTACGGACTGGGTATCGGATCTCGTCTATGAATGGGGCGACCGCTACGACACCTTCGGCAGGGGGCGCTACTTCACCACTTACAGCGGGGACGAGGTCTATCTGCCGGACGGAGATTACGGCTGGTGCATCAACAAGGACGAGACGATCGCGAAGCTTAAATCGGAGCTGGAAAATGCCGACAGCGGCGTCAAGTCCTGCGTCTTCCTTTACAGCGCGATGGGCTGGGACAACAACGATATCACGGGCACCTATGTGGAAGTATCCATCGACGACCAGAGGCTGTGGTGCTACAAGGACTACGAGCTGATCGCGGCCACGGACGTCGTGACGGGCATGCCGCGGGGCGACCGAGAGACGGAGCGGGGCATCTGGGCCATCGACGCCAAGAAATCTCCCGCGACGCTCGGAACTTATGACGTCCAGGGCTATTCCTCGCCCGTGAACTGGTGGTGTCCGTTCAACGGCGGGCAGGGGCTTCACGACGCGCCCTGGCGCGGGGCCTTCGGCGACAGCATATATCTCTCAAACGGCTCCCACGGCTGCGTGAATATCCCTGTTGACGAAATGGAGGCGATCTACGACGCGGTGTCGATCGGCACGGCGGTGATCGTGTATTAAGCACAGCAGAGAGAAATTTCGGTCAATGCATATATGGCAGCGAATGGCTGTCAGATGCCAGACAGTTCCTTTTGCGAATAGGATACTGAGGTGACGTATGTCTGATCAAAATAAGGATAAGGAACCGAAGAGAGGATTAGGTCCGGTCCGCACAATCATTCTGATTATTGCCGTGGCTGTATTCTGCTACTCGGGTTACCGGCTGTATACGATCTTCAGCGGCTACAAGGCGGCGAGCGACGAGTATCACTCCCTCGCGGATGAATTCACGAGCCCGGTCTCAGGAGCGGGCGCGGGAGCGGACGGCGCGGCGGCGACGAAGGAGAACGCTGCGGAGGACGGTGCGGTCTCCGGAGAAGAAGCCGGAGACGGACAAAATGCCGGTCAGGGACAGATTGCGGCGGGGCAAGCTGCGGCAGGACAGCCTACAGGCAGTGTATCCGCAGTGGTAAGCGCTCAGCAAAGCGCAGCCGGCGCACAGAGCACCGACAGCCGTGTTACCGGGAGCGGAGCCGCCTCCGCGGCAGCGGATTCCGGCAGCACGCCCGATTCCGCCGCGGATAAGACGACGCCGGAAAAACCCGTGATCCCATCCATCCCCGGCGCGAGGAAAGCAGAAGAGGAGGACCTCCTCATTGAGGACGCGAAACCTCCCCTCAAGGTGGACTGGAAGCAGCTGAAGGCAATCAACCCCGACATCGTCGGCTGGCTCTACGTCGACGCGCAGCCGAACATCAGCTATCCGATCCTTCGTGGAGACGACAACGACGAGTACCTCCACACCACGTTCCGGAAGCAGTACCTCTATGCCGGCTCCATTTTCGAAGAAACGAACAACAACGGGGACTTCGCGGACCCCAATACGATCGTCTACGGGCACAACATGAAGGACGGCAGCATGTTCGGCACCCTGAAGAACATGAACGACCAGGAGAAGTACGACAAGGATCCCTATTTCTGGATCCTGACGCCCGACGGCAATTACCGCTATCACATCTACTCCATCTTCACGACAGGCGTGGATTCCGACACCTACACCCTGTACTCGCAGAACGGCCCGGAATTCCTGCAGTGGGAAGAGAAGATGCAGAACCAGTCCGACGTGAAGAACACGGTGAAGCTCTCGAAGAGCGACAAGACGGTCATCCTCTCCACCTGCACCTCAGACAGCTCCAAGCGCTGCGTCGTCATAGGCAAGTGCGTCTCGTCCAAACGCCCCGCCCGCCGCCAGGCCGTCGGCCTGACCGTGGTGAAGGCAGAAGATGAAACCTGAGCATTCAGAAATAAACGGCAAACATATAGAAAATTACTGACAAATGATATAAAATTGCAAAATTTACCCCCCTCAAATTGTAACATTGATGTGCTAAGATCATCGATATCATCAAAAAATGTTAATAATCCGTAATGATTCCGGATTTATGACAGAAAGGGGGACAGGCCATGAAAAGAATAAACAGATTCTTCCCGGCATTCGTAATCTTCACCGCCCTCTTCAGCGCGTTATTTTCCGTGACCGCTTATGCGAAGACAGACTACAAGCTGTATTCGGACTTCCTCCAGCAGGGAGAATTCCTCTACAAGCTTGCAAAGAAAAATGACAGCGGAGAGAAAACCGCCGGCCTGACATTTTACGACACCTACGGAAACAAGCGCTATGAGCGCAAGTCCATCGGCTTCTGCCTCATCGACCTGAACGGAGACGGCGTAAAGGAAATGATCGTCGCGAGGAGGGGGACCAACTGGACACCGAAGGCGATGCACCTCTATGTCTTCACAATCAGCGGCGGCAAAGTGAAATTCGTGAAGTTCAAGGGCTCCGACGATTATTCCATCCGGACGACCGGCACGAAGGTGCGCTTCTCGAGGAAATACAACGCCCTCTACTGCCCGGCCTTCGTCCAGAAATCCGACGCCTACTACGACGATGAGAAAGAGACCTGGGCACTTTACACCATGAAGGGGCTGAAGATGGTCCGCACGCACTACGCAGATTCCCGCACGGTCAAAGCCACGGAAGGCTACGACGAAGGTGAAATCACGCTCAGCTATCAGCAGGGCAGCTCCACGAAGAAACTCACCACGATCGAGGGAGAGCCGACACCGGAGTACACGGAGTACTGCGAGACCTATTTCAAGGATCTCGACCTGAAATCTTATAAAATGTACACAAACTGCGCGAAGAACCGCAAAAAGCTTCTTGGAAAAGCGTGAGGTAACAACATGGGCAATATCAATGAAGAGGTCAGCAAGCTGCAGGAAATCATAGACACACATAAGCGCATCGTGTTCTTCGGCGGGGCCGGCGTCTCGACGGAGAGCGGCATCCCGGATTTCCGGAGCCAGGACGGCTTATACAACCAGCAGTACAAGTATCCCCCCGAGACCATCATCAGCCATTCCTTCTTCGTGCGCAACACCGAAGAATTCTACCGTTTCTATAAAGACAAGATGCTGATCCTCGACGTGGAGCCGAACGCCGCCCACAGGAAGCTGGCGGAGCTGGAGCAGGCTGGCAAGCTTACCGCAGTCGTGACGCAGAACATCGACGGCCTCCACCAGAAGGCCGGCAGCAAGACGGTCTTCGAGCTGCACGGCTCCATTCACCGCAATTATTGTACAAAATGCGGCGAGTTCCACGATGCCGACTACATCAAGCACAGCGCCGGCGTCCCCCGCTGCAGAAAATGCGGCGGCCTCGTCAAGCCGGACGTCGTCCTCTACGAGGAAGGCCTCGACCAGGCCGTGATCAACGGAGCCGTCTCCGCGATCCGCCAGGCCGATTGCCTCATCATAGGCGGTACTTCCCTCGTCGTCTATCCAGCGGCAGGCCTCGTCGACTACTTCAGCGGCGATAAGCTGGTTCTCATCAACAAATCCGCCACCTCCCGCGACCGCTCCGCCGACCTCGTCATCAGCGACGCCATCGGCGAAGTCTTCTCACGGATCCACTGTTAAACACAACACATGAACACAACTGAGATGACACTGGGGACTGTCCCCAACGCAAGCCCACCACCTAAGAACCGTGCCATAACAACGAAAAGGGACTTGCGGCGAAGCCCATATTCTGCTATCATGTTTTGAGTGTGATCCACACATTCCTCGATAGCTCAATGGCAGAGCATTCGGCTGTTAACCGAAGGGTTGTTGGTTCGAGCCCAACTCGGGGAGTTATAGCTATTAT
>CACZQS010000252.1 GCA_902783325.1 uncultured Lachnospiraceae bacterium | reverse complement strand
TGTCCCCATTCTGCCCCCGATCTTTGATCGGGGGAGCCCGTCGCGGCTTTGAGCGACTTCAAGACTTCTCCGTCAGGAGAAGTTTCCATATGTCATATTAGTTGACATAAGAACAGGCACGGCAGATATGCCGTGCCTGTTTCGCCGCGTGAGAGACAAGATTCGAACTCGCGACCTTCTGGTCCGTAGCCAGACGCTCTATCCAGCTGAGCTACTCTCACATAGCCGGCTGCTGTCGTTCAGCAGCAAAGCATATTGTAACGTACGCGCATTCCTTTGTCAAGCGGTGAGAAAGTGAAATCTTCTTCCTCTGTTGCCTGCCTATTCACCCGTCGGTTTCTTCGGTCTTCCGCACAAGCACGCGGAGGATCCGGCGCTCGCCGAGCTCCAGGACTGTGAATTCGTACTGCCGGTAAGTGAAGCTCTCCTTCTCCTCGGGGAAATGCCCGAGCATCTCGATGCACCACCCGCCGACCGTGTCGCTGTCGAAACCGAGCTCCTCCTCGCGCCATCCGGCGATCTCTGCGAAATCCGCGAGCAGCATGTCGCCGTCGACCTCATAGCTGCCGTCGGCGCGCTCCGTGACTTCTTTTTCCACGACGTCGGTCTCGTCCCAGATCTCGCCGACAAGCTCCTCGAGGATGTCCTCGACCGTGACCATGCCGATGATCCCGCCGTATTCGTCGGTCACCATGGCGGCCTGCTGGCGCTGCTCCTGCAGCTGCTTCAGCACGGCGGGCAGCTTCATAGCCTTGTACACGTAGCTGACCGGCATGAGCAGCGAGCGGATGTCCACGTTCTTCTCGCCGCCTGTCACGGCCTTCAGATAGTGATTGACGTGCAGGATGCCGATGATATTGTCGATGCCGTCCTCGTAGACCGGCAGCCGGCTGTGGCCGCAGCTGTCGATGAGCGCAAAAATCTCCTCCGGGCTGTCCTCGACATCGATGGCCGCAAGATCCATGCGGGCGGTCATGACCTCCTGCGCGGAAACCTCCGAAAAATCGATGGCCGCGCTCATGAGCTCCGAGGTGTCCTCGTCGAGCACGTCCTCGTCCTCCGCGGTTTCGATGATCGTGTGAAGCTCCTCCACCGCCATTTCCTCGTCGGCATCCGGATCACCTTTTAGAGGCTTCGTGATCAGGTTGACGATGCCCACCGTAATCCAGGTCAGCGGCCGCAGAACCAGCATCAGGAAGCGGACAAATGGCGAGAGCGCGAGGGAAAAGCGCGTGGCATTTTTCTGGGCGAGGATCTTCGGGATCGTCTCGCCGAATATGATAACAGCAATGGTCAGTATGACGGTCGCCCAGATTGTCGCGCTCTCGCCCGCGATGTGGATCGCCGCGATGGATGCGAGGGAGGATGCGGCGATGTTGACCAGGTTGTTGCCAAGAAGGATCGCCGAGAGGGCACTGTCGAAATCCTTGAGAATCCTGAGGACGGTTTTGGCGCGGCCCGGTGTTTTGGAATTTTCCGCGAGATGCTCGATCCGCACCTGATTGCAGGAGGAAAATGACATTTCCGAAGCGGAAAAGACCCCCGACAATATGACGCAGATGACGATCGCGGCGATAATCAGACCTACTCCGCTCATGCGTCCTCACCTCCTTCCTTCTCCGGCTCCTCAAGCGGGCGGACCTTAAGCCGGTAAATGCGGCTGCGCTTCATCGACAGCACGGTGATCTCGAGGTTCCCGTACCGGAAGGTGTCGCCTTCTTTGGGCATGTCGGGGCACTGCTCGAACACCAGCTCGCTCATCAGTTTATTCTTCAGTTCATCCGCCATTTCATCCGTGTAGCGGATGCCGATCTCGTCGAAGATATCCAGCACGTGCTCGGCGGCATTGACGCTGTAGGCGCCGCCGGAGAGCGGGACGATGTTTTTCACGGCTTTGTCGTCCTCGTCCCAGATCTCGCCGACCAGCTCCTCGAGGATGTCTTCCACCGTGACGACGCCTAAGGTTCCGCCGTAGTTGTCGGTCACGACGGCCATCTGCACCCTCTTCGAGGTCATGGTCCGGAGCAGGTCGTCGATTTTTGTGGACTGGTGAACGAAGTAGGGCTCGTCCATGCTCTCTCTGATCTCTGCCGCTTCGCCGGCGCGGATATAGGCCTTCATGAATCTGCGGATCTGGAGGATGCCGACGATATTGTCGATGGTCTCCTCGTAGACCGGGAGGCGGCTGTGGCTTGATGCGCGGATCTTCTCGAGGATTTCGGAGGCGGGCATGCCAAGGGGAACCGCGTCAAGATCCACGCGGCTCGTGAGGACGCTCTCCACGGTGACATCGCCGAACTGAAGGGCGGACGTGATCAGGTCTCCCTGATCCTCGTTGAGCGTGCCTTCCTCCTTCATGTCCTCGATGATGTCCATGATTTCCGTCT
Organism: uncultured Lachnospiraceae bacterium; assembly: GCA_902783325.1. GTDB lineage: Bacteria > Bacillota > Clostridia > Lachnospirales > Lachnospiraceae > Chordicoccus. The sequence continues at coordinate 619 of CACZQS010000252.1, read as the reverse complement.
CCGTGTGGGACGCCTCCGGTTCGCCCTTTGTCCTGCGGGCGACGGCATTTCCTATCATGGTCAAAATGCCGGCCACGGGCCTTAAGATTGTCATGAGGACGGTCATCACCCCGGACGTCGCGAGGGAAATCCGCATGCTGTACTTGCGGGCAATGCTTTTAGGCAGCATCTCTCCGAAGAGAAATACCGCCCACGTTGTGATCAATGTGGAAATGGTGACAAAGGCTTCGCCGTACACCCTCGTCACGTAGACCGTGACGACGGCGGATACCGAGAGATGTACGATGTTCGTACAGATCAGTATCGTCGTGATGGCGCGGTCCATGTTGTCGGACACGAAGAGCGCCCGCGCGGCTTTTTTGTCGCCGCGGTCCGCCCGCGCTTTCACCCGCGCGCGGGGCAGCGAGGCGAAGGCCGTCTCAACCGCCGCAAAAAACATTGCTGCCAATAAGAGCAGTATAACGGTCAGCCAGAATATGTGACTGCCATCGTCCATGGGATAAACCACACTCCTTCTTGATAATGCTTTGGAAATGATTATAGCATGAAATCGGGATTGAGGAAAACATAACACACACTGAAGCGGAATGTGCTATAATACGAAGGCTATGTTTTGGGA
>CACZQS010000251.1 GCA_902783325.1 uncultured Lachnospiraceae bacterium | reverse complement strand
GGAAGCTTCCCAGGAGAAGTCCTGGGCCATGGCGCGCTCAATCATCTTGTTCCACTCGCGCTTCTTGTCATAGTAGATCTTCTCCGCGTAGCGGACCGTCGCCATCATCTCATGAGCATTGTAGTTCGTGAAGGAGAATCCGGTGCCCGTGCCCTCAAACTCGTTGTACGGCTCGACCGTATCCTTGAGTCCGCCGGTCTCGCGCACGATCGGAAGCGTGCCGTAGCGGAGCGAAATCAGCTGGGACAGGCCGCAGGGCTCAAACTGCGAGGGCATGAGGAACGCGTCGGAACCCGCGTAGATCTTATTGGCAAGAGCCTCGTTGTAATAGATCTGGGCGGAAACCTTCCCGCCGTACTTCCACGCGAAATGGCGGAACATATTCTCGTACTGCTCGTCGCCCGTGCCGAGCACCGCGAACTGCACGGCATCCTGGCAGAGCTCGTCCATCACATAGGCGATCAGGTCGAAGCCCTTCTGGTCCGTGAGTCTTGAGACGATGCCGATCAGCATGGCCTTCGGATCAACCGTCAGACCCAGGTCCGCCTGCAGGCAGGTCTTGTTCTTCAGCTTGTCCTTGCGGAAGGTCTTCGCATTGAAATTCTTATAGATCAGCTTGTCCTTCTCGGGATCGAAGAAGTGGTAATCGATGCCGTTGACAATACCTCTTAAGTCATGCTCTCTTGCCCGCATCAGCCCGTCGAGACCTTCGCCGTAATACGGCATCTTGATCTCCTCCGCGTATGTCTTCGACACGGTCGTGATCGCGTCCGCATAGACGAGGCCGCCCTTCAGGTAGTTGCCGTCCTTCTTGAACTCAAGCTTGTCCGGCGTGAAGTAGTAATCCGACAGTCCCACGATATCCTTCATCGTCTTCACGTCCCAGACGCCCTGGAACTTCAGGTTGTGGATCGTCATGACCGTCTTGATGCCGCGGTAGAATTCATTGTCCTGGAAATGCGAATTGAGATACACCGGAACAAGTCCCGTCTGCCAGTCGTGGCAGTGGATCACGTCCGGGCGGAAATCGATGGTGGGAAGAATCGACAGTGCCGCTTTGCTGAAAAATGCGAATCTGCCGAGGTCCCAGGGCATTCCCGCGTAAGGCTTATCGCAGGTGAAGTAATCCTGGTTGTCGATGAAATAGAAATGAACGCCGTGATATTCACACTCGAAGATACCGACATAGCAGCTGTTCCAGTCAAAATCCATATAGAAATTCGTCTTGTACTGGAGCATATCCTTCCACTTCTGAGCCATGCACGAATAATACGGAAGGATCACTCTGCAGTCAAAGTAGCGCTTGTCAAGTGCGCCAGGAAGCGAACCCACGACATCCGCAAGCCCGCCGGTCTTGATAAACGGAACCGATTCTGAAGCAACGAACAGAATATTCTTCATAATGACCAGCCTCCACATTCATTTTCTTAATTATTTCCGGGCTGCGCCGCCCGGATCTATTGTATTTATTATAATGCAAGACACCGTATTGCGCAATAAGAGGCACCCTTACTTCTTCCTTTTGACATTCGCGCCAAAGTCCTTCATCTCCTTTGCCGAGGCGAGCGTATTCTCCGTGATCTCCGCCCCGCCGATGAGCCTCGCCAGTTCGTCCACCGACTCCTCGTAGCTTAAGGGTTCGATATTCGTGATGGCGGAAGAATCGCTTAAGGATTTGGTGATTCCGTAATGGGTGTCCGCCATCGCCGCGATCTGAGGGAGATGGGTGATGCAGAGCACCTGGTGCGACTCCGACAGATGCGCCAGCTTCTCCGCGGCCTTCTGCGCGGTGCGGCCGCTGATTCCCGTGTCCACCTCGTCGAAGATGACGGTGTCCGTCGAATCCGTGTCCGCAAACATCGTGCGTATGCCGAGCATGAGTCTTGAGAGCTCGCCCCCCGAGACCACGTTCCGGAGCGGACGCCTCTCTTCGCCCGGGTTCGTCGCGATCGTAAACTCCACGGCGTCCCGCCCGTTTGCTCCGAAATGGGACTGTTCCCGCAGCTCGATCCCGAAATCCGCTTTCGCGAAATTGAGGTCCGCGAACTGCTTCACGGCCTCGTCCCTGAAGACCGCCGCCCATTTTTCCCGGAGCTTCGTGAGATTTGCGGAGGATTCCTCCAGGTCCTTTTCGGCGGCATCCAGCTCCCTTAAGAGGCGGGCCCGGTTCTCCTCATAATCCAGAAGAGACCGCAGCTCCATCTTCCGCTCGTCCCGGCCCTCGAGGATCTCCCCGATCGTCCTGCCGTATTTCGCTTTCAGGCGGTTGATCTGATTGAGCCGGCTCTCCGTCTCCTCGAAGGAATCCGCCTCGAAGCTTAAGTCCCCGGCATAATCCGCAATACCACGGTTGAAATCGTTGAGCAGACTGTCAATATCGCTCAGAGCGTCATAATACTCCGAGAGCACCGCATCGTATTCGCTCACGGATTCCAGCTTTTTCAGCGCCCTGCCGATGACCTCCCCCGCGCTGTCGGGAGAATCATATCCGGTGGACTCGTGCACCGTCTCCACCGCCTCGGCGATCTTTCTCGCGTTGGCAAGCTTCCGGTACCTCTTTTCGACTTCCTCATCCTCTCCTTCCATGAGTTCCGCGTCCTCGATCTCGCCGATCTCGAATTCCAGGAAGGAAATGCGGCGCGCCCGTTCCTCTTCCGAGAGCTCCTCGCCGCCGAGGGCCTTCCGGATCCCGGACCACCGCTTGTAATCCGACGCCACCTTCTCCTTTGCGTCTTGGATCTCTTCCCCGCCGTATTCGTCAAGAAGAGACAGCTGCACGTCGGACCTTAAGAGCTTCTGGTGTTCGCTCTGTCCGTGGATGTCGAGGAGACAGGAGGCGATCTCCCGCACTTCCTGTGCCGTGCGGGTCTCCCCGTTTACTCTTAAGGACGACCTTCCCTCGGCGATCTTTCTTGAGATGAGGACAACCCCGTCTTCCGCCTCCACATCGTGAGCCTGAAGGGAGGCGAGCGTCGCCTCGTCATCCACCTCAAAGACCAGCTCCACGAGGGCCGGACCCGATCCGCTCTTCATCAGCTCGCGCTGCACGCGGCCGCCGAGGCCCAGGCCGATGGAGTCCACGATGATGGACTTGCCCGCTCCGGTCTCACCGGTGAGGATATTGAGCCCTTCCCGGAAATCGACATCGACTTCCCGGATGAGGGCCAGATTCTTGATATGGAGATTTCGAAGCATATGAGTCCCTCCGCCTCATCTATAACCACATGTTATATCTTACTGACTCCGGTCTGTTGCCGATCCCGTAACTCACCCGCGACGCAAAGCTAGTCCTTTAGGGCTTCGCGAGTTCGAACGGTATCTGG
>CACZQS010000250.1 GCA_902783325.1 uncultured Lachnospiraceae bacterium | reverse complement strand
CATAGTCGAAACCGGCAGGTAGATGTCCTCGTCATCCGCATAAACGCGGATCCCGTATTTGGCAAGATCGAGAGTGACGCTCTTAGCTTCTTTATCGAATTCCACATCCGTGATCCTGATAAAATGGGTGGCTGTGTCCTTCCATCCCTTCGCCTCGTCCTCGAGTGGGAGCGGAAGATCAAAGAAGCGGTTCCAGTCTGCGACTGTGATCGTGCCCTCTTCGGGATCGCAGACAAGTTCTTCACCGATCCCGTTCTTAAGAACGACCGTGCCGTCATCCTTCTTCTCCGGAGACAGGGGCTGCTGATACACATACTGTGAGTACTCGTTCATCCCGATGTACGGCACGTTCGGAGTCTCATAATAGAAGCGCAGGACCAGTTCTCCTGCCTCCTGTCCATCCGTGAGCACCGTCACAGGTTTTTCTGTATAGCCGCTCCCGTTCACAGAGATGCCTGCGGACACAGGCAGGCTCACACATAGTATCATCGCGAACAGAATCAACAGTTTTTTCATCGTCGTTCCCTCCTTAAGCCTTAAATGGTGTTCAGGTATTCTCTCAATTGTATCTATAATAACACATCTCATATGAGTATTGAAATAGAGTACGTCTTCTTTTATAGTGATGTCATGAATACCGATAGGACGATTTATATTAATACATGCGTATTCGGCGTGCCAAAACTGCCGATGGTCGGGGAGTATATCCGGCAGTATCCGGGAAGAGTCGGTTTTGAGATCCTTCCTATGTTTGACCTGCCTGAGTTTGAACCGGTGTTTGAGACCGTGCTGAGTGAGTTCAAGACATGTCCCATTTCCTTCCACGGACCGGTCTATGGCGCAGAGCATTCGGCTCCCCGCGGATCCGCGGAATACGAGGAGACCATGTGGCATGTCCGCAAGACGGCCGCATACGCAAAGCTTCTTTGCAGCAGTCATTTCACGATGCATCTGAACAACTGCATCGTGGAAGAGGGCCGGAAGCAGACCATGCTCCAAAACGCCCTTGAAAACTATAAGGAGCTGGCGGATATCTTCGGGGCTTTCGGCTGCAGGATCTTTTTGGAAAACACAGGCACAAAAGCCAATAAGAACATGCTCCTGGATCAGCAGGAGTTTACGGAATTATGCATCAGCAAGGGCTTTGAAGTTCTGATCGATATAGGACATGCGCACGCAAACGGCTGGGATCTCCCCGGACTGATCCGCAGCCTGAAGGGACAGATCCGCGCGTACCATCTGCATAACAACGACGGGGTCCGCGATCAGCACAACCGGCTGCATGAAGGAACCCTTGACATTAACTCCCTGATGGAAGTCATTTCCCTTGAGACTCCGGAGGCGGAATGGATCATCGAATACATCCGGCAGGAACAGGAAGGAAACGGACTTAAGCAGGATATCAAAGAACTGATGGAAAAACGACCGTTATCAGCCGGCTGATAACGGTCGTAACTATTTATGATTACCTCTTTATCCCATCTTAAGGGTACCACTTAGTGACCAGGTCTGAAGGGATCTCAAAATGCTGATAATCTTGCCGGTCTTCCCATTCTCCGCCCCAGTCAAAACCGTGTTCCGTAAACAGGTTGTAGCACAGGTCTCCCTTCTCGATTTTGTAATCGAAGGAAGCTTCACGGTCCAGATAAGGCTCTCCCGTAATCGGTTCTATGATGCGTTCTCCATCGACAACCTTCGTATACGGATTATAAAGCGTATTGATATCTACAGCCAGACCCAGGCCGTGTTTTGAAACTCTGTTCGTATGGGAGATAAAGCGGAAATTGAAGCTGGACGAATTATTGTCCTCCATCGAGAGCTCATCATCCGCATCATACTCATCCACAAGGCGGATCTTCTCTATGGGATAATCGTTGTCATACAGCTCATGCAGTATATTCAGCACATCCTCCGCGATATGGTAATTAACGATCATTTCTCCCTCATGCTCGTTCCCGTCAATATCCTTGTGCAGCACATGAAGATATCTCAAATCCTCCACCGGCACTATGCAGTCATCCTTGAAGGATTTTCCTTTGATGCGCTCCCAGATATCGTCCGTTATTTCACTGATATAAAAACCATCTCCGTTATCGGTCTGAAGCGCCTGATCATCCATCGTTTTCTCATCATCTCGTACAGAGTTCATTTTCACGCCGGCAGATACCACAGATGACAGCAAAGCGATTGCAGCCAGAAATGCGAGCATGAAGGTTCCGATCTTTCCGGTCATCCTTACTCCCTCCAAATATCGAAGGACTCCGATTAATTATCCTCTATCCCTTCGCCGGGAAGCGGGGCATCGGGGTTCTCTTCCTTTGCATTCTTTACCAGTACTACCCCTTCAGGATCCAGTTCATCCTCATCCTGAATCTTTTCGACCATGGCTTCTCCGATCGAGGTCAGCAGCTTCTGCTCACTGTTCAGGAATAAGGACTCTCCCGTCTTGGCCGCCACGTCACCCAGTGCGTCCATGAGCATCCTGATCTGATTCAGATAGTAGTCGAAGCTCTCACTGAACTCTTTCACTGTATTGCTGACAAATTCCCGATTCGCCTGTCTGTCGTCCTGGATTTCTTTTTCCAGGTTATATTTCTGCAATGCATCCTCTCTTGCGAATTGCTCTTCCTTCACTCCGATGCTTTCATCGAAGTCCTGGTTCTTTTTCGCGTACAGGCTCCTGAGTTCCTCGAACTCCGCCTGTGTGGCAAGAATCTGTCCGTTAATTTCTTCCAGCTCCGGATCGGTAAGCTTTGCTTCCAGGTCCGAGATATTCGCTCTCGCAGCCGTCAGACTCTGTTCCAGATCCGAGATATTGGAATTCGCAGATGACAGGCTCTCCTCAAGCTCTGAGATTCTCCTGTTTACCGAATCCAGACGATCCTGTAAATCAGCATTACCGGCTTTGGCGATGGAGAGATTCTGCTCCATGTCAGAGTTCTTTGCCTGTTCTGATTTCAGCTGGTCATCAAGATCAGCAGCAGCTGATTCCAGGCCCGATTGTGCTTCCTCAAGCTCCGATATTCTCGCATTGGCATCATCCAGGTTCTTCCTGGTTTCTGCCGTTCCCGATGTGACATTCGTCAGCCTTTGCTCGAGCTCACCTTTCTCACGGGTAAGCTTCTCGGCATTGTCATTTGCCTCGTTTAATCTGCTTTCCAATTCCTGAATCTTTTTGCTTCCGAACATTGCTTTCCTCCTTTTTTTGTGGGTGCCGGACAACATAAAACTCATCCTGTTATAAGAATAACGTGTAACTCCCTTACAGCCAATAGCTTGTTCCATAATGTCAAGATTTTTTTCACCCTTCATCCTCTACATTCTTAGCTATAACCCATTTCTTCCTCGAATGCATGGAAAAACAGATAGTTCATTTAGTATCCAGGTACAGTTTCCTGAGAATGAATTCTTTCCCCCTGTCAGGTGTGAAGCGCAAAAGCAGCATCAGTGCCTTGTATTCAAAACCGACAGGGACTCTTGCGGGAGGATTCTTTTTCCCTGCAAGCGCCAGCGCCGCCTTTGCTACAGTGTCCGGCGATCTGCCGTTTCGTTCGTCTGAAGCCATCCTGGCAACGCTCTTCCTGCATATGCTGCTGTAATTATCCGAATCATTATCCGAGTACTGCATCACTCTCGAATCCGTAAAGCCTGTCTTCGTGTCGCCCGGTTCGATGATGCAGGCCCTCACGCCGTACTGCCTCATCTCCATACGGACGGCATCGGTAAAAGCTTCGAGAGCATATTTGCTCGCGGAATACTGGCTCTGCATAGGTATGGATACTCTGCCCGCTATAGAGCCGATCACGATCAGAAGCCCTCTTTGCTGTCTGCGCATTCTGCCAAGACACGGCTGCGCCGCATTGAGTGTGCCGAAATAATTGACTTCCATCTGCTGCCTGGTCAGTTCCGACGCAGTAGTCTCCGCAGGTCCGGCTACACCCATACCTGCGCACAAAACAGCAATATCTACTCCGGGGAGCTTTTCCACAAATTCTCTCACTGCCGCTTCGTCCGTGACGTCAAGCCTTCTTAAGGTCAGGCTTCCTCCTCCCGGCATTCTTTCTGTCTTCTCTTCTGTATTCCGTGACACACCTATGACATCAAATCCGTTCCCAGCAAATATCAGGGCACATGCCTTTCCTATACCGGAAGATGCCCCGGTTACAAATACGTTCTTCCCGTAATAACTCTTTCCTTTCATAAGCCTGTCTTCTTCGTTTCCTGTAGAATCCTGGAGTACAGCTGTTCTTTGCTTCGGAGATTTCTTGCTGCCGGATGATCACTGTCATCGGATACTCCCTCCGGAAGAAGCCTGCGTGCTCCCGCAATCATGTCTTCAGTCAGATCACGCAGCTGATCCGAAATATCCTGATCGCTGTCCATCCCGATCGACAGGATCTGAGGGACAAATCCCAGAGTGCTGGCCGTGAACCAGTTCT
>CACZQS010000249.1 GCA_902783325.1 uncultured Lachnospiraceae bacterium | reverse complement strand
TGAGGGCTTCACCCCCCTTCACCCCTTTTCACCCCTTCGTTAATCGGGTGGGGGTGAAGGGATGTGCTTGTATCAAATCCTCGATGCAAAATTTACTCTTGACAAGAGGTCACTTCATAAGAGTTACGTTATTCATTTCATAAATTAATGATGTCATAATGAAAAAGGACGCCTTCAGGTTTTCACCGAAAGGCGTTCTTTTTCATAGGTTCATAGGATCTATTTCACAGCACCTTGATCTTCAAGGATTAAGAACCTGCATTGCTTTGCTGTTCTGTGAACTTCTGCAATCAAACCGGTTGTGCTGCGTACAGTCTCACTCAGCCTTCTTCAGCTCGATTGTTGCCTGATTGTTCTCGTCCGGATGATAGACCGTCTCATCCTCCTGATAGCCGTCCGGTGCGACCAGTATATGGATCTCGTATTCCTTGCCGGAGGGCAGGTCAAAGTGCGCAACACCATTCTCATCCGTCGTACCCATGTTGCAGGTGGAATCGTCACAGAACTGGATCATGACGCCTGCGACCGGACCATCCGCGTCCTTGACATTGACATCATATCCGGTCTGGATCGCTGCCGGAGCAGCTGACTTATCCTGGGAGCCGTCTGCGGCCTCGGTTTCTGTTTCCGTGCTCTCATCCTTCAAGCCAAGAAAGCGGTTAAAACCGGAGTCATAGGCTGGCGTATTGGCTCCGACAATGGGAGCGCCAAGAACCTTTCCATCCTGGTCGACAAAGAGCGAGGTCGGGAATCCGTTCACCTGCTCAACGAACTCCAGCGGCATCCGGACATTCGGGTAAGGAATTCCATTCTCCGTGATGAACTCTTTGGTCTTCCCGTAGGCTGCATCCTCTGTGGTTTTCTCCCACGCAAAGCCGACAATGCCGCCGCCGGATTCCTGAACCTTCTCATGCAGCTCCTTCAGGTAATCCATCTCGCTCATGCAGGCGCCGCACCAGGTTCCCCAGCAGTTGATCATCGTGACCTTATTCTTCGCAAACAGATCCTTGCTTTCGACGGTGTTCCCGTCCAGGTCCTTCAATGTAAACTCAATCTTATCGCCGATCAGGTCTTTCAGCGGATCTTCCGGCGCACAGGTGGTGGCGCTCTTCATCACTTCGTGGAGCTGTTCCTGCACGGAAGCGACCTCATCGGCATATTCTTTCTCAAGGGCGGCTGTATACTCATCAAGGTTTTCCTTCTTCAGGTCAACCAGATAATAGGTGTACCCGTCCGAGGAGCCAAGCACGGAGGCGTGGTCGAAATCCATCGGATAGAATCCCTGATCCCACTCCTCATAGGCTTTGGCGGTCTCTTCCGGATCCAGCTCGCTCGCAAGGAAGAAAGAGGGGGCGATCTGAGAATTCAAGACCTCATAATACTGCTCTTCCGTGGCATCCTCTCCATAGAACGCCTCGCTGACTTCCTCCTCTGACATCGGGAAATACATGAATACGACGCCGTATACGTGGTGGTCATCGTCAAGCGCGCCGCAGGCTTCCGGGGTGAAATACCCTTTCGTGTTCCAAAGTGACGCCGGAATTGCGACAGTCAGTCCTTCTTCCGGGTATTCTGCCAGATATGTCCCTGTTGCTGCGGCTTCCGTCTCAGCCAAAGCTTCCGTCTCGGCTGCGGCGGCCGACATGCCCAGAGCAGCCGCCATGGCTGCCGCCAATAAGATTCCGTATGATTTTTTCATTTTATACCTCCATTCAGGCTGCAGGTTACAAGTATCGATTCGCTGCAAGCCGCCCGCCTCCCTGCCAGGGTGCGCATTCCCTTCCATTGGCTTTCCCGCCGGCCGGAGTGTGGCTTGCAGTATCGGTTTCAGGGCATTCGTTGGAAAACGAATCTCGAAGCGTTCTGAAACAGAACTATTATATCACCTCATGTGCCGGTTTGCTATCAGTAAGGAGCTGTTCAGAAATAACTTGTACATATGACGCAGGACAAACGTTCATATGCTGTCCCGCCGCGCTCTGAGTTTCCGTCCGACTGCAAGTCCACGGCGATTTGATTTCTGAGTTCCAGTCTTTTGCATCTCCAAGTGTGCTGTTTTTTACGGCACGCTTTTTTCTTGCTCCG
>CACZQS010000248.1 GCA_902783325.1 uncultured Lachnospiraceae bacterium | reverse complement strand
TCTTTAGAAAACCAGAAGATGACCTGAATAGTAACCTTGACTTAGAGGTACTTGCGCTTAAAGCCCGTCGGAATATACTATACAATTTTCCAAGTACTCACTTTTGAAACCTGAATCATGTTCTCCGATTTCAGATGTCCGACATGTTCAGGACATTGCGGTTCTTATAAATGTAATCCACCAGCGACACGACCGTCAGAATCAGCGCGGCGTACATCACGATGATCTGAACGACATGCATAAATCCGCTTGTGAAGTTGATAATCAGCAGGATGACCAGGATCATCTGCGAAACCGTCTTGGTTTTGCCCCACCAGCTCGCAGCGATCACAATGCCGGCGTCGGAAGCCACAAGGCGGAAGCCGCTGATAATAAATTCGCGCGCGATAATGATGATCACGATCCAGGCGGGGATGCGGTCGAGATCTATGCAGCAGATCAGCGCAGAGACGACAAGCAGCTTGTCCGCGAGCGGATCCATAAACTTGCCGAAATTCGTGATCAGGTTATCCCTGCGGGCGATCTTACCGTCAAGCGTGTCGGTCAGAGACGCCGCAACAAACAGAATCAGGGAGATCCACTTGAAAGCGCCCTCTGCGCGTCCGGCCAGCATGCAGATCACAAACGGAATGACCATCACCATCCGGATGCAGGTCAGCTTGTTCGGAAGATTCATGGCTTTAAACGAATCAATGATATTCATACTCTTACACCTCGTTCATCTCTTCACCGTGAAGGTCATACTCCGACGCCGCCGTGATCCGGACTTTCACGAAGTCTCCGGTCATGTGCTGCGCCTCGGAGCGGAAAAATACAAAGCCGTCAATCCCGGGGGCATCCCCGTAGCTCCGGCCGATATACACGTCATCCTCCGGGAGCGATCCCTCGACAAAGACTTCGAGGATCTGCCCTTTCCGGTCGATGTTGTGCTTTAGGGAGATCTTCTGCTGAGCGGACATAAGCTCACTGTATCTGAGCTTCTTAACCGACTTTTTGATCTGGGGCTTCATCGCGGCTGCCGCGGTGCCGTCTTCCCTCGAATACTCGAACACGCCGAGGCGGTCAAACTTCATTTCCCCGATAAATGCCATCAGTTCCCCGTGCTCCTCTTCCGTCTCTCCGGGAAAGCCCGTGATGAGCGTCGTCCTTAAGACGATGTCCGGGATTTCCTCTCTCAGCTTTTGAACGAGAGCTATCAGGTCCTCCTTCGAGGTGCGCCGGTTCATGCGCTTCAGTACTGAATCCGACGCATGCTGGATCGGAAGATCAAGATAGTGACAGATCTTTGGCTCTTCCATCATGACGCCGATCAGCTCGGGATAGATCTCCTCGGGATAACAATAAAGAAGACGGATCCAGTGCAGCCCTTCTATGGAGGCGAGTTTTTTGAGAAGTACGTGGAGGGATTTCCTGCCATAGAGGTCCGTTCCGTACAGCGTCGTCTCCTGGGCCACGATGATGAGCTCGCGCACGCCTCCCGAAGCAAGGACAGATGCCTCTTCGACGAGTACTTCCATCGGAAAGCTTCTGTAATGGCCCCTGAACTTCGGAATCGCGCAGTAGGTGCAGTATTTGTCACACCCTTCCGCGATCTTCAGGTAGGCATAGTGACCGCCTGTAGTAAGAATCCGGTTCGAGGGAGCCAGCTTCGGATCCACACTGATATCCCCGAATTCCTTCTTTCGGACACCTGCGAGCGCGGATTCGACAGCATTTGCGATGCCGCCGATCCCGGTCGTGCCGACGATGCCGTCCAATTCCGGAATCTCCTCGAGGATCTCTTCTTTGTAACGCTCAGCCATGCATCCGGCGGCAATCAGGACTTTGAGCTTCGCGGTCTCCTTGAGCCTTGAAAGCTCAAAGATGCGGTCGATGCTCTCTTTCTTCGCATCATCAATAAAGCAGCAGGTATTGATCACCGCCACTTCCGCCTCGCTCTCGTCATCGGTCAGTGAGAAGCCTCTCGAGGTGAGAATTCCGAGCATTTTTTCGGAATCCACGAGATTCTTGTCACAGCCTAAAGAGACCATGAGCAGCTTCATGGCATCAGACTTCCTCGGTCTTTCCGGCATCGTCCGGAAGAATGTGGACAGCCCCTTCGTAGATCTCGTCAACCGCCACCGACAGGGGCTTTCTGTCAAAGCCGCCGTGGACAAGCGGGTCATCTCCGCTCACGAGCTGGCGGGCCCTCTTGGCCGTCGCCATCACGATGGAATAGCGGCTGGACACGATCGGAGTCGTATCGTCCTCGCTCTCGGAGTTGACGGCTTCCATCATTTCTTTATAGGACGGATGAATCATCATAGTTACACTTCCCCCTTTTCTTTGGTGATTTCCCGCAGCTCATCCGTAATACCCAGGATGGCTTCGCGGTTTCTTGTACTTTTAAAATGCTCGGAACAGATAATGGCATGGAGTTCTTTGGTGGCCGTTCCGAGATCGTCATTGACCAGGATGTAATCGTAAAATGGCATGTACTTCGCCTCTTCCACAGCCCGGTTAAGGCGCTTCCGGATCGTCTCGGGAGTCTCGGAGCCGCGCCCGATGAGCCGGTTTTTCAGCTCCTTCGCGGTCGGCGGAGTCACAAAGATCAGAACCGTGTCCGGAAACTGCTTCTTGATCTTCTCCGCGCCCTGGACCTCGATCTCCAGGATGACGTCCTTTCCTTCCGCCATGCGCTCATCCACGTACTGTCTGGGCGTGCCGTAGTAATTGTTGGTGTACTCCGCGAATTCGTAGAGCTCCCCGGCCTCGATCATCCCGCGAAAGTTCTCCTTCGTGACAAAGAAGTAATCCTTTCCGTGGACTTCCCCTTCTCTCGGCGATCTCGTGGTGGCTGATACAGAGAGGGCATAGCTGTCATAGTTCTTCAGAAGCTCTTTCATCAAAGTTCCTTTGCCGGCTCCGGAGAAACCGGATACTACAACGAGAATTCCCTTCTTTTCCATATCCCGCTCCTTTTCTGATGCTATTCAATGTTTTGAATCTGTTCCCTGATCTTCTCTATGAGAGTCTTCATCGCGATCCCGCAGTCCGCGGTCAGAAGATCCCCTGCTTTTGACAGGGTGGTGTTCGCTTCCCGATTCATCTCCTGGGCGATGAAATCCAGCTTCCTGCCGACGCTCCCGCCCTTTTCAAGCTCATGCCGCATCTGCTCGATGTGGCTTTTGAGCCGGACTGTCTCTTCATCCGTGGAGATCTTGTCCGCATAGATCACGCACTCCGCCGCGATCCGGGATTCCTCGATGCCTTTGTCCTCCAGGATTTCGTTCAGTTTCTGCGTGAGCCTTTCCTTATAGGCCTGCATGATCTCCGGCTCATGGGCGATCACATCCTCCGTAATCGCGAGAAGCTCCTCAAGCTTCTTGAGCAGGTCCTCTTTGAGACGTGCCCCTTCCGCGGACCGCGACTCGTTAAAATGCTCCGCGGCCTCTCTCAGTGTGCTCTCGAGATACGAACACAGTTCGTCCTCGTCCAACTCCGCCTCCTCGATCGAGAAGACCTCGGGAGCCCTCGCCACATCCTCCGCGCGGATCTCCTGACTCAGTCCGTATTTCTCAATCATAGTCCGCATCGCGGCGATGTATTCTCCGGCCAGGACCTCGTTGTATTGAAGCGACCCGGCGGCTTCCCCGTATTCCTCTGTGTTGATGAATACGTCGATCTTTCCTCTCTCCACATATTCCTTGAGAACGGAGCGCAGGCGTGATTCCAGAAAGATGTATTTTCTCGGCATCCGGATATTGATGTCCGCGTAGCGGTTATTGACGGATTTGATCTCGACGGAAAACTTACGCGTCTCCGTGTGCTTTTCCGCGTGCCCGTATCCGGTCATACTCTTGATCATACTAAAATCCTCATCTAAAAAAAAATCCATCTCCGAATCTTGAGTGTACCGCAAAAGGAAGGCCGCGTCAACGCATCATCCTTCGATTCGGGTGAGGCCCTTTAGATCCGGCACGGCCATCAGGGAATAATTCGTATGGTAAATGACAAACCCGGGCTTGCCGCCATTTGTCTTCCTTAAGTTTCTTCTCAGGGTATAATCAATTTCCACTTTCGGAGCCTTTCTCTGGGAGGAGTAATAGGCCGCCAGTGCCCCGGCTTCCTCAAAGGCCCTGTCCGGCAGCTCCCTACCCTGCGCTTTGACGATCACGTGGCTTCCCGGCGCTCCCTTCGCGTGGAACCACCAGTCGTTCCCGTCCGCGATCTTGAAGGACAGCTCGTCATTCTGGTAATTATTCTTCCCGACATACATCAGAAATCCGTCTGAGGAGCGGTAACAGTAGGGCGCAGATTTCACCTCTCTCTTCACTCCCTTTTTGACCGGCCCCTTCTTCTGGATGAATCCGTAATCCGCGAGCTCGCGGCGGATATCGGCCAGGTCCGCCTCATTCTCGGCGAGGTCGATGGCCTGCAGGCAGGACTCGAGCTGCTCCCGGTCGGCCGCAGTCTCTTTAAGCTGCTCCGTCAGGGCTTCCTGCGTGCGCTTCAGCTTGTTGTAGCGGTTGAAATACTTCTGCGCGTTCTCGGAAGGAGTGAGCATCACGTCCAGTGGGACCGTAATCGGCTCATTCGTGTAGTAGTTGATGCAGCTCAGCTCCTTGTCTCCCGCCTTGGCCTCATAGCCGTAAGTGTTCAGCATTTCTCCGTAGATCCGGTACTGGTCCTTCTTCTTCGTGGAGAGCATCTGCTTTTCCTGCAGCGCGAATTTCTTGTTTGTCCTGTCAAGAGCCGTCGTCACGACATGCCTGAGGTCGGCGGATTTCTGGCGTATCCTGGACGAGCGCTCCCTCGCGCCGTAGAAATCCGTGATCATGGTGCTGACGGACTGATACGTCCGGCAGCTGTAATCGCCGTGCCCGTACATATGATACACGAAGCTCCCGAACTCGACCGGTTCGTCCTTTTTCATCACGATATTCGGGAAAAATGTCTCTGTCCTGACATCCTCCATGTGCCCGAGGAAGACTTCGCAAAGGGCCTCCTTAGCCGCGTCGCCTAGAAGAGCGTAGCTGCTCCTCGCGTCGAAAACGGCGTCTGCCTCCCGTTTTGCAAGAAGCTCCGACGCCTCGTAGGCGAACTCCTCGGCCGCGGAGGGAGAAATGCCGGTATAGGTCCCGTACATCGCGTGAACGAGGTCGCCGGAATACGAGCTCATGGCTTTAGAAAATGACGCGGCGTCGGCGAGCAGCGGGTCCTCTTTTTTCAGAGTCTCGGGAATGAAATACTCTCTTCCCGGCAGCACCTCCCGCACGGAGCTCACACTCGAAGGCACGCGCTTGATGCTGTCGATAATCCTGTTCTCCTCATCCGCAAAGATGATGTTGCTGTGTTTGCCCATGAGCTCCACAATCAGCTGTTTGGTCCTGAGATCCCCGAGCTCGTCGCGGTGGGTGATCTCGAGAATTATAATTCTCTCGAGCGACGGCTGTCTCACCGCCGTGATCTGTCCGCCCTGGATGTGCTTCCTCAAAAGCATGCTGAAATTCGGCGCCGTCATCGGCGCTTCCTTCTTCTTATCCGTCAGGTACATCAGCGGCAGCGACGCGTTCGCGCTCATGAGAAGAAAATACTGCTGCCTGTTGTTCTTGATGGTCAGGAACAGCTCATCCCGCTCCGGCTGGATGATGCGGCTGATTCCGCCTCCGACAAGCTCCTTATTCAGTTCTGAGACGAGATTTGCCGTCGTGATTCCGTCAAATGCCATAGATCTTCACCTTGCTGTATCTCAAAAGAATCCGGCGGCTGCAGGCCGCCGGAGTACACTTCTAAGTTATTTTTTGATCACCAGATTCAGGATCTTACCCGCAACATAAATCTCTTTGATGATCTGTGCACCCTGAATCTTATCCGCAACCGCTTTCTTCGCTGCCTCAAGAGCCTCTTCCTTTGAAGCGTCCACACTAAGTTTAATCACAGCCTTGATCTTGCCGTTCAGCTGGACCGGAACTTCCTTTACGTCGTCTGCGGCGAGGGAAGCGTCCGACTTCGGCCATGCGTTGTGGAAGATTGTCTCTTTATGTCCGCATCTCTCCCACAGCTCCTCGCAAAGATGCGGGGCAAACGGAGCGAGCAGCGTGATGTAAGTTTCAATCGTGGTTTTGTCCACGCCTCCGCACTCCTGCACCATCTTTGCCATCTGGTTGTTGTATTCCATGAATTTGGAGACAACCGTGTTGAGTGCGAACTGGTCAAGTCTCATCGTGATATCCGCGATCAGCTTGTGGCGGAGCTTCACCATCTCGGGAGTCTCCTTCACATCCGCCTCGATGCTGTCACAAGCCACATTCCAGAACTTGTTGAGGAAGCGGTTGACGCCGTCTATGCCTCTCTCGTCCCAGGCGCTGTCCTGCTGCGGGGGCCCGATGAAGAGCTCGTAGATACGGAGGGAATCGCAGCCGTAGTCGCGGACCATATCGTCCGGCGAGACGACATTTCCCAAAGACTTGCTCATCTTCACGCCCTTAGGGCCGAGAATCATGCCCTGGTTGAAGAGGCGGGTGAAGGGCTCCTCGAAACTCACCACTCCGATGTCATGCAGGAACTTGGTGTAGAACCTGGAATAAAGGAGATGCAGCACGGCGTGCTCGACGCCGCCGATATACATATCGACAGGCAGATACTTGTCGGCCTTCTCGCGGCTCACAAGCTCCTTGTCGTTGTGCGCATCCACATAGCGGAGGAAGTACCAGGACGAGCCGGCCCACTGCGGCATCGTGTTGGTCTCACGCTTCGCCGGCTTGCCGCAGCACGGGCAGGTGGTGTTCACCCAGCTGTCGATCGCCGCGAGGGGTGACTCTCCGGTGTCCGTGGGCTGGTAGGACTCCACGTCCGGAAGCAGCACGGGAAGCTGATCCTCCGGAACCGCGACCGGACCGCAGTCCGGGCAGTGCACGATCGGGATCGGCTCGCCCCAGTATCTCTGGCGTGAGAACACCCAGTCGCGCAGCTTGTAATTCACGGTCTTCTTGCCGAGGCCCTTCTTCTCGATCATGATCGGGGCTTCCTCTTTGAGAACCGAGGACTCCATCCCGTTCCATTCGCCGGAATTGATCATGGTCCCGCTGGCCTCCGTATAGGCCTCCTGCATATCCGGGTCTTCCTTCCCGTCTTTGGAGATGACCTGGACGATCGGAAGTCCGAATTTCTTTGCAAATGCAAAGTCGCGGTCGTCGTGGGCCGGGACGCACATGATGGCGCCGGTACCGTAGTCCGCAAGAACGTAATCGGAGAGCCAGATCTGGAGCTTCTCGCCATTTAAAGGATTGATCGCGTAGCTGCCCGTGAAGACGCCGGTCTTTTCCTTGTTCTGGACGCGGTCGACGCTGGATTTGTTGGCGGCTGCGGCGCAATACGCCTCCACGGCTTCCTTCTGCTCCGGAGTCGTAATCTTTGCAACAAGCTCATGCTCGGGAGCGAGCACCATGAAGGTCGCGCCGTAGAGCGTGTCCGGGCGGGTGGTGTAAACCGTGATTTCCTCATCGGAGCCGTCGATCTTAAACTGCACCTCCGCGCCGTAGGAGCGGCCGATCCAGTCGGTCTGCATCTTCTTGACCTTCTCGGGCCATTCGAGGCCGTCGAGCCCTTCGAGAAGCCTGTCCGCGTACTTTGTGATCTTCAGCATCCACTGGCGGAGATTCTTCTTTGTGACTTCGGAGCCGCATCTCTCACATTTTCCGTCCACAACCTCTTCGTTGGCCAGAACCGCCTTGCAGCTCGGGCACCAGTTGAGGGGCATTTCCTTTTCATAGGCGAGGCCGTGCTTGAACATCTGGACGAAGATCCACTGTGTCCATTTATAAAATGCCGGATCCGTCGTGTTGACCTCCATGTCCCAGTCGCGGATCGCGCCGATCTGGTCGATCTGCTTGCGGATATTCGCGACGTTGTCCGCAGTGGAGATCGCCGGATGCTGCCCTGTCTTGATGGCATAGTTCTCTGCCGGAAGTCCGAACGCATCCCAGCCCATGGGGTGAATGACGTAGTGGCCTCCGTCCATCATCTTGTAGCGCGCCCAGACATCGGAGATGACGTAGCCTCTCCAGTGTCCGACGTGAAGCCCCGCGCCCGACGGATAGGGGAACATATCGAGACAGTAATACTTCGGCTTTTTGCCGTCGTTTACATTGATGGGATTCTCCTCCCATTTTTTTCTCCACTTTGTCTCGATTTCGATGTGATTATAGGAAACTGCCATCGTGTTTGCCTCCGTAAAAAGACTTATTCAAGTATAAAACATACAGTAAAGATCATATATTCAGCTTATATCTTTGTCAAGAAAGGTTCTTTAGTAGTCCTCGCGAATTCCCAAAAATGCCGCCATCTCGCCTCTTTGCTTCCCCATCGCTCTGTGGGAATAAAAGAGATCCGGGTTGCAGCAGGTGCATAAGTTCGGCATCAGGATGCGGGACAGCGGCACCCCCGCTTCCGCAATCACGCCCCTGCAGGCGCCCTGCAGATCCAGAAGGTACTTGCCGTTTGCCTTCGGAGTGACGTAGCAGTTGGGGAATTCCTTTGCGACCTCCTCACCTACCTCGTAGCAGGACTTGCAGATGGACGGTCCGATCGCCGCATACATATTCGACGGCTCTGATCCGAATTCCTGCTGCATGGCCTCAATGGTCACGCGTCCGATTCCGGCAGCCGTGCCGCGCCACCCCGAGTGGCTGAGGCCGATCGCGTGATTGATCGGATCGACAAAATACAGAGGGACACAGTCCGCGTAAACCGTAACCAGAGTCACGCCTGGGGCGTTGGTGATCAGGCCGTCCACATCGGTCCACGGAACGGGCCTTTCGAGACCGGATCCTCTGTCTGACCTCCTGACCTTCCGCACGTTTGCAGTATGGGTCTGCCTTGCAAATACCAGCGAAGAGACGGGAAAACCGATGGCCGAGGCGATTCTCTCAAAATTCGTGCGGACTGCCGCGGGATCATCGTCGCTGCCGCGGTCCAGATTCATCGACGCGTAGCATCCCCGGCTCACTCCGCCGAAGCGCGTCGAGAACCCGTGGGTGAGCCAGGGGATTTCCCGGAACGGGGCATAATCCAGCCACAGAAGGTCGTACTTCCGGTGCAGCGTCATGCCTTCTTCCATATTGCCGATCCATTTGATATCCATAGTCCTTATTCCTTCAGCGGGTAAAGTCAAAAGCATTTATAATGTGTTCCACGGAGTCCGGAGTGATTCCGATGACGTCAAAACGGCACAATCTCTCTAAAGAGCCGAAATGAGTGAGAAGATAATAGCTTGCCACGGAGGAGATTTTCCGCTGTTTTTTGTAACCTACGGCGGCTGTGGGTCCGCCTCCGGCAAGGTTTCTGCGGTATTTTACCTCCACGAAGACCAGCGTCTCAGAGTCCATCGCGATGAGGTCGATCTCACCCATGCGGCAGCGGTAATTGGATTCCAGTATCCGGTATCCCTTTGCAACCAGATATTCCGCGGCCTGCTTTTCATAGCCGCCGCCGATTGCGCGTTTATTCTCTTTCGATGATCCGGTCAAAGCCATTTTGAAATAAAGCTTCTCCTGTGTATCGGACAGGGACCGTGAGTCTTGATCGCCGCGATGTGCTCCGCCGTCCCGTATCCTTTGTTTCTTGCAAAGCCGTATTCCGGATAGAGGCGGTCATAATCCTCCATCAGGCGGTCTCTCGTCACTTTTGCGACGATGCTCGCGGCGGCAATCGAAACACTGAGCGCGTCGCCGTGTACGATCGGGCACTGCGGGATGCTGACATGAGGAATCGTTACCGCGTCGTTCAGCAGGAACTGTGCAGGCGGATCAAGGGCGGCAATTGCTTTGCGCATGGCGCTGTAGGTGGCCTGGAGAATGTTGATTTGGTCTATGATTTCGGGAGTCTCCATACCGAGCCCCACCGAAACGGCTTCCTGCATGATCACTTCATAGAGCTCTTCACGCTTCTTCTCGCTCAGCTTCTTGGAGTCGTTGAGATAAAGAATGCGGTGATCCGTCGGCAGGATGACCGCGCACGCCACGACAGGACCTGACAGGGGACCGCGGCCGACCTCGTCGATCCCGGCGATTCTTCCCTTATCGGCAAAACGCCTCTCATAGACCATGAGAGACTCCGTCCTCGCGATTTCCTTCTCCAGCTTCTGTTTGGCCTTCGCTTCCTTTTCGGCCTGTTTTGCCAGCTGTTTTTCCGTCATGATTTCACCTCGCAGATCTGCTCCAAACAGTGCTGTTCACTTAAGGAATCTCCAAAGTCATGCGTCCGAGGCGGCCGGAGCGGAAATCGTCGAGCAGAAGAACAGCTGCCTTCGCGATATCGGTCTCTCCGCCTTTCTTTAAAGCTCCTCTTCGTTTGGCAATCTCTTCGAGAATCCCGGGGGCATCCGTCACGCTGTCAAGACCGTAGCGCTCCTTGAGACAGTCCGGATAGCGGCTTAAAAGCATCCGGATCAGATCGAGGGCCAGCTCCTCTTTGTTGAGGATATCATCCGGCATCGAGCCGATGAGCGCAATCTTTAAGCCTACGCTCTGATCCTCGAATTTCGGCCAGAGAAGACCGGGCGTGTCGAGGAGCTCGACTTCTTTGCTGATCCGGATCCATTGTCTTCCCTTGGTCACGCCGGGCCGGTTGCCGGTTTTCAAGGAGGACGATCCGGAGAAGGAATTGATAAATGTCGACTTTCCGACGTTCGGAATGCCGGCCACCATCGCCCTGATCGGGCGGTTCATGATCCCTTTCCGCCTGTCCCGCTCAATCTTCTCTTTGCAGACCTCGCGGATCTGCGGAGTCAGGTTTTTCAGCGCGTGGTTGCTGCGCAGGTCGCAGGCATACGGGTGCAGCCCCTGCTCTTTGAAATAGCGCATCCACGCTTCATTTGCCTTTTCGTCCGCAAGATCAGGTTTCCCGAAGAGAATCATGCGCTGTCTGCCCTGCGACAGCCTGTCCAGATCCGGATTCCGGCTGGAAGCCGGGATGCGCGAATCCACGATCTCGATGACGAGATCGATGAGCTTGATCTGGTCCTCGATCTGACGGATCGTTTTTGTCATGTGTCCGGGATACCATTGATAAGTCATAACATATCCTTTACTGCCCCCGATCTTTGATCGGGGGAGCCCGTCGCGGCCCCCCGCGACTTCAAGACTTCTCCGTCAGGAGAAGTTACCTTTTATACAAAAATGATGCCGGCTTCATGGCACATAGAGTCAGCTCACAAAGCCGGTCCTTGAAAACGGCTGTCCGATAAACCAGACCCTGCCGTAGATCTGTCCCTTGGTAATATTTCCCACATCCGCAAAACGGCTGTCCTCTGAATTGTTGCGGTTGTCCCCGAGAACGAAGTACTCTTCACTTCCGAGCCTGACCCCCTCCTCGGCGAGGCCGGGTTTGGTGATATTCGGAAACTCCTTGCTCTCGATATAGGTTTTGCCGTCGATCAGAATCAGGCCGTCCTTGATCTGCACCGTCTCTCCGGGCAGTGCGATCACGCGCTTCACATGGATGCCGGAATCGGAATCCGCGCTTCCCCTGTAGGCGATCAGATCGCCTCTGTGAACTCCGCGGAGCGCATAACTGGCGCGGTTGACGAAAACCCTGTCTCCGGCCATCAAAGTGGGATTCATGGAATTCTCCTGAATCGTGACGGAACTGAAAAAGACATAGGATGTCGCGGCGGCGAGAAGGAGGGCAAGAATCACTTCGAGAAAGGTGATCATGACCTTTCTCCTCCTATCGCGCCTCAGTCTTCTGTTGATATCGGCCTGCAGGTTTGACTTTGCCATATCGTCTTCTAAATAAGTCCTTACCTTTATGTATTACCAGTTTCAAAAATAAGTTTTGTTGTCAAAAGCTGTGTAAAGGGGAAATGTAGAGTATATTACGGCATCTGTAATCATAATATAGAACAAGGGAAGCACCACATGCTTCCCTTACCGAAGATTTTTACCGGATAATCTCTTTCACCTTTGCGCTCTTGCCGGAACGCTGTCTCAGATAGTTGAGCTTTGCGCGGCGGACCTTACCGTGGCGGACCACCTCGATCTTCTCAACGTTCGGTGAATGCAGCGGCCATGTCTTCTCGACGCCGACACCGTTGGATGTCTTGCGGACCGTAAATGTCTCGCGCGCGCCGCCGCCCTGTCTCTTCAGGACTACGCCTTCAAAGACCTGAATTCTCTCGCGGTTTCCTTCTTTGATCTTGCCGTGTACGCGGATCGTGTCGCCGACACGGAAGGGTGTAATGCTCTCTTTTAACTGAGCTTCCTCGATCTGTCTGATGATTTCGTTCATTATCTTACTCCTTATATTCACCGGATGTTCATAACGGGGACGATCTGCCTGTGTCTCATGCACAGACGTCCGACAGAGGACCATCCTGATAATCGCAACTTAGATACTATACTATACATCGGAGCTCTTTGCAAGGTATTTCCTGATGAATTCCCGCTCTTTCGGACTTACCGCGGCCTTTTCAAGAAGGTCGGGCCGCCGCTCCGCCGTGCGGATCAGGGACTGCTCCCGCCTCCAGGCATCCACTTTCGCGTGATCGCCGCTTATAAGAATAGGCGGCACTCTCCGCCCGTTCCAGACCTCGGGCCTGGAATACTGCGGGTACTCCAGAAGTCCGTCGCTCAAGGAATCCCCTTCCGCGGATTCGTTGTTGTGAAGGACTCCGGGAATCATTCGGGAAATGGCGTCGATCATGCACATCGCCGGAAGCTCCCCTCCGGTCAGGACATAATCGCCGATGGAGATATTGTCCGTGACAATCTCCTCCAATACGCGCTCATCGATTCCCTCGTAATGCCCGCACAGGAAAACGATGCCTTTTTCGACAGAGAACTCTTTTGCCATTTCCTGATTAAAGACGCGGCCCTGAGGCGTCAGGTAGACGACGCGGGGCTTGTAGCCGAGTTCCGCTTCCACAGCTTTGTAGCAGTCGTATACGGGCTGGGCCTGCATGACCATGCCGGCTCCTCCGCCGTAGGGATAATCATCGGTCTTCCCGTGCTTGCTGTTTGTGTAGTCGCGGATGTTGACGGCCTTCAGATTGATAATCCCCTCTTCGATCGCGCGGCCCGTGATGCTCGTGAGAAGACCGCTCATGATCATGTCCGGAAAGAGAGTCATTACATAACAGTCCATGCTCATACCTCCGGAAGGACACGTACGGTAATCCTTTTTTGTTCCACGTCTTTGGCAAGGATAAACTGCTCCACCGCGGGAAGGAGGATCTCCTTTCCTTCGTCGGAGCCTATGACATAGACGCCGTTCGCGCCGGTCTGCAGGATATCCTTCAGGACGCCGAGATGCGATCCGTCTTCGAGGAAAATGTCGGATCCCACGAGGTCCCCGACAAAGTATTCCCCCTCTTCCAGCGGTATGGCATCTTCCCTGCGCACATAGAGTTCCGTGCCTCTTAAGAGTTCCGCTTTCTCGATGGTGTCGATGCCCTCGAATTTGAGGATCGGCCTGTTCTTGAAATACTTGACGCTTTCGACCTTCAGCTCCTCAGCGTCCGGTGAATCCGCTGTCAGCACATAGTCAAGCTCCGAGAACCTGCCGATGTCATCGGTCATCGGGAATATATTCACTTCGCCTTTTAATCCGTGCGTCTTTGTGATGACGCCGATCTGCAGCCGTTCCAGCATTACTGGACGATATCAACCACGACCTTTTTATCGGTCCTTGTGGATGCCGCTTTGACGACTGCGCGGATGGCTTTGGCAATCCGGCCCTGTCTGCCTATGACCTTGCCCATGTCGGACGGAGCCACGGAGAGCTCGACGACGATCTGGCCGTCTTCTTCCCTCTCGGTCACTTTGACCTGATCGGGTTCGTCAACCAGAGCTTTCGCAATCACTTCCACAAGCTCTTTCATGAATCTTCCTCCGCCTTAAGATTATTTCGCAAGTCCGGCGATCTTGAGAAGCTTGGCAACTTCTGCTGTCGGCTGGGCACCATTTGCAATCCACTTCTTGGTGGCTTCTTCGTCGAACTTGTAAGCGCTGGGCTCCTGGGTGGGATCGTACCAGCCGATCTCTTCGATGAAACGGCCGTCTCTCGGGGATCTGGAATCCGCGACGACGATGCGGTAGATCGGTGCTTTCTTTTTGCCCATTCTTCTGAGTCTCATTTTGACCATTGTAGTGTTCCTCCTATTAT
>CACZQS010000247.1 GCA_902783325.1 uncultured Lachnospiraceae bacterium | reverse complement strand
TTATCTGCAATCAGGTTCTGGCTCTTCGTGCTGGCGACGCGAAGCTAGTCCTTTAGGGCACGAAAGAGACAGGTTCTGATTACAGATGATGCCTGCGAAGCAGGAACCGCCTTTGAAGCCTCAGACATAAGCAGCTCACAGCTGCGGCATACGTGCGAAGCACGGATGGTCTGTGGCCTTCTAAGGTGGAGCTGTGAATAGCTGCCTGTCAAATACGGAGGATCTGATATGGAGAAACTCAGAATCGCGGTAGACGCGATGGGCGGCGACAATGCGCCGGCAGCTCCGGTGAGCGGTTCAGTCAGCGCGCTGAAGGAAAACGACTCGCTGGAGATCATTTTCCTTGGGGATGAGAACAAAATCCGTTCCGAACTGAATGCATGCGGTTATACCGGGAACGCCGTGCAGGTAGTGCACTGCACGGAGGTCATCGATATGGCGGAGCCCCCTGTTCTCGCGATTCAGAATAAGAAAGATTCTTCCATAGTAAGAGGCATGATGATGGTGAGGAAGGGCGAAGCGGACGCCTTCATCTCCGCCGGCAGCACGGGAGCGATTCTCGTCGGAGGACAGGTTCTCGTCGGCCGGATCAAAGGAGTGGAGAGACCGCCGCTCGGCGCGCTTATGCCGACGGAAAAGGGGATGAGCCTGCTCATCGACTGCGGCGCCAATATGGATGCCCGCCCCGCCTGGCTTCTGCAGTTTGCGCAGATGGGCTCCATTTATATGGAGAATGCCCTGAAGATCAAGAACCCTACAGTAGGGATTGTGAACGTCGGGACGGAGGAGGAGAAGGGGAACACCCTCATCAAGGAGACCTTCCCGCTTCTGAAGGAATGTGCCGATATCAATTTTATCGGCTCGGTGGAAGCCAGGGACATTCCCTCCGGCGCGGCGGACGTGCTCGTCACGGATGCGTTCAGCGGAAACCTGATCATGAAGATGTATGAGGGCACGGCCCACATGATCTACAGGGTCGCGAAGAAGGGGATAAAAAGCAGTGCCATCGGCATGATGGGTGCACTTCTCGCGGCGCGTCCGCTCAAAAAAGCCCTGAAGGATTTTGACGCTTCCAAGTACGGCGGAGCCCCGCTTCTCGGCCTGAAAGGACTTGTCGTCAAAGCGCACGGCAGCTCCGGAACCGTGGAATTCAAAGTGGCGGTGGAGCAGTGCGTCACATTTTACAAGGAAGACATCAACGGCCGCATAAAGGAGCGCATGGAGGCGGATGCCCTGAAGATGCGCCAGCTGAAAAAGAAGAAGACGGAAGAAGGAACAGAGGATCTTGCATAATGGAGACGGAGTTTCATCTTGTGAGAAGAATCACGGCGGAGGTCCTTGGAGCCAGGGAGGATTCGATCCGGGAGAGGACCCGCTTCATCGAGGATCTCGGCGCGGATTCTTTTGAACTGTTTGAGATTATGACAAGGATTGAGGAGACCTGCCGGGTCTCCTTTGATGCGGAAGCCCTGAAGAAGGTCATTACGGTCAGGGATGCGGCCGCATTGCTTGCGGAGGCGGAGCACGCGTAGATGAAAGAGCGGACACAGGAACTGGAGAAAAAACTGAATTATTCCTTTCACGACCCGTCGCTGTTAATCACTGCGCTCACTCACAGCTCCTACGCGAATGAGCACAGAAAGGAAAAACCGGTCAACAACGAGCGGCTCGAATTCTTAGGCGATGCGGTGCTTGAGACGGTTTCTTCGGAATATCTGTATCATCTGCATCCGGACAAGGGTGAGGGATGGCTCTCGAAGACCAGGGCCAGTATGGTCTGTGAGCCTTCCTTAGCCAAGTGTGCCCGGGATCTTAAGCTGCCCGAATACCTGAGGCTGGGCAAGGGAGAGGAGCAGATGGGAGGAAGGGACCGGGATTCCCTGATCTCCGACGCCGTGGAGGCGCTCATCGGCGCTGTCTTTCTCGACGGAGGCTTTGAGGAGGCAAAGAAGCTGATCTACCGCTTTGTCCTCATGGATTTGAAGGAAGAGGATCTTTTTGACGACAAGAAGACCTATCTTCAGGAGCTTCTCAACGAGACGGAGCAGTCGGTCCAGTACAAGCTGCTCAAAGAAGAGGGCCCCCCGCACGAGAAGGTCTTTACGATGATGGCCCTGGTGGACGGCGTCCCCATGGGAAGCGGAAGCGGAAGGACGAAGAAAGCGGCGGCGCAGAAGGCGGCGGAAGACACGATCAAGATCATTAGAGGAAAGCAGGAAACAGCTACAGATGTACCTGAAATCGATAGAAGTACAGGGCTTTAAGTCCTTTGCCAACAAACTGACCTTTGAGTTCCGGGAGGGCATCACCGGCATCGTCGGGCCGAACGGAAGCGGAAAGTCCAATGTCGCCGACGCCGTGAGATGGGTTCTCGGCGAACAGAGCGCTAAGCAGCTTCGAAGCGGCAACATGCAGGACGTCATCTTTGCCGGCACGGAAATGAGAAAACCGCAGAGCTTTGCCTCGGTCGCCATTACCTTCGACAACTCCGACAAGATGCTGGATGTGGACTATGAAGAGGTGACGGTGACGAGAAGACTCTACCGGTCGGGCGAGAGTGAATACCTCCTCAACAATGCCCCGGTGAGGCTCAAGGACATCAACGAGATCTTCTACGACACCGGAATCGGCCAGGAGGGCTATTCTATCATCGGCCAGGGGCAGATCGACAGGATCCTCTCCGTGAAGTCCGAGGAGAGGCGGGAGCTCTTTGACGAAGCGGCCGGAATCGTGAAGTTCAAAAAGCGCAAAAAGGCCGCGCTGAAAAAGCTTGATGACGAGCACCAGAATCTGCTCCGCGTCACGGACATCCTGAACGAACTGTCCGGAAGACTGGAGCCTCTCAAAAAGCAGTCGGAGAAGGCGAGAATCTATCTGGATCACAAGCAGAAGCTCAAAGATCTCGACATCAATCTGTACCTGATTGAGGAGAACCGGATCCGGGAACAGCTGTCTGCCATCGAGTCCCAGACGAAGGTCGCGGAGGACGACATGGAGGAGAGTCAGGCGGAATTCGAGCGCACCAAGGAAGAGTACGACGCGATCGACCGCGAGCTGGAATCGATTGACTCCGCGATTATGGAGATCACGGAGAGATCCTCCAAAAATGCCGTGATCCGCCAGCAGCTGAGCGGCCAGATCGACCTCCTGGAGGAACAGATCCGCTCCATAGAGCTCTCCGGGAAGCAGTACGAGGAGCGCAGGAACCAGATCGGAAAAGAGATCGAGGCAAGAGCGGAGGAGCTTAAGAAGCTCGAGGCGGAGATGGAGAGCGCCGGCAGGGAGAGCGCGGAAGCGGCTTCCCTTGAGGAGGCGGAAGCGGACAAGCTTGCGGAAATCGACGCCTCGATCTACGAGACGGAAGAGGCGATCGATCAGGCCAAGCGGGATGTCATTGACATGCTGGAGAGCCGCGCCTCGGTAAAAGGCCGCATCCAGCGCTATGACACGATGCTCGAACAGATGGAGATCCGCAGGTCCGAGATCGGCGGGAGACTCCTCCGCTTAAAGGAAGAGGAGCTGTCGGCAAAGAAGGAAGCCGGAAAATACGACGAGGAGATCCGCGTCCTGAAAGAGAAGGTGCGGGAGGCGGAACTCAAAGAGAAGAATTGCGAGGGCTCTCTCGCCGCCATCCGGAGTGAGATGGGCGAGATGAACAGCCGTCTCGATACGCTCACGACTTCCTACCACAGGGATTCCTCAAGACTGGAATCTCTCAAAGCCATGACCGAGCACTATGACGGCTACGGAAACGGCATCCGGAAGATCATGGAGCAGAAGTCCCGGAACAGGGGAATCCGCGGAGTCGTGGCCGACCTGATCAACGTTCCGAAGAAATACGAGACAGCGATTGAGACCGCTCTCGGCGGAAGCATAAGAAATATTGTCACGGACAACGAAGCGACCGCGAAGTATCTCATTGAATACCTGAAAACCAATAAGCTCGGGCGGGCGACATTTCTCCCTCTTACGAGCATCAAGCCGAGAAAAGTTCCGAATACCGACGTGCTTCACGAGCAGGGCGTCATCGGAGTCGCCTCTTCGCTGGTAAAAAGCGACAGGGAGTACGCGGACCTCACGGAATACCTGCTCGGCCGTATCGTCGTCGTGGACACGATTGACCACGCCATCCTGATCGGACGCCGCTATCAGCACAGCATCTATATGGTGACGCTGCAGGGCGAATCCTTTGCGCCGGGCGGCTCGATTACGGGCGGTGCCTTCCGTAATCAGGACAACCTGCTCGGAAGAAGGAGAGAGATCGACGAGCTGAAGGAGAGCACGGCCAGGGAGAAGAAAGAGGCGGAAGAGGTCCGGAACGGACTGGAGGCAAAAAAGGAAGAGCGAAACTCGCTGAGGGAGGAGCTCCAGAACACCAGCGACGAGATCCAGAAGCTGCAGCTTCGTCTCAATACGGTGGAAATGGCGAAAAAGCAGTCCGAAGAGCAGCTGCAGATCGCTTCCATCAACTGCACCTCACTTGAGAGGGAGAACCAGGAGATCGAGCGCCAGATTGCCGAGGTGAAGAGCAAGAACAGCGGCATTTCAAAGGAACTGAAGGAATCCGAGAGCGCGGAATCCGAAGTCAATGAGAAAGCGGAGAAGCTCCGCGAGACGGAGGACGAGCTGAGGAGACTCAGGGAGGAACAGTCGGGCAGACTCGAAGAGGTCCACGTGCGCATGGTGTCCTTAAGCGAGCAGATGGGGTTCCGGCAGCAGAATCTGGCCCGCGTCAGCTCCGAGATGGCAGCGCTTCAGAAGGAGGCGGAGACGATCGGCCTGGCGATCAGCGGCAGCAGCGACGAGGCGGAAGAGAAGCTCGCCAATATCGATTCCATCAGGCAGACCATCGCGAAGGGCGAGGAAGAAAACGAGGCGGACGAAAAAGAGCGCGTCCTTCTTCTGGAGAAGAAAAAGGACCTGTCGGACAGCCACAAGGACTTCTTCACGAAGCGCGACGAACTGTCCGGGCGCATCGCGCAGCTGGACAAGGAACTGTTCCGCCTGACTACAGCCAGAGAGAAGATCGAAGAGACCAAGGAGTCCGTGGCCTCCTATATGTGGGAGGAATACAACCTGACGCCGAGTGAGATACGGGCCGTGAAGACGGCGGAGACGAGGACGGACCGGAACGGGGTGCGCAAGGAGATCAGCACTATAAAGAGCGCGCTCAAGGAACTGGGCACTGTCAATGTCAACGCGATCGAGGAATATAAGGATGTCTTCGAGCGGCACACGTTTTTAAGCGCCCAGCACGAGGACCTGGTCAAATCCGAGGAGACGCTCACCGGCATTATCGATGAGCTCGACCAGGGCATGCGCCGGCAGTTCTCGGAGAAGTTCGCCGTCATCAGAGAAGAATTCGACAAGGCATTCAAAGAGCTGTTCGGAGGCGGAAGGGGCACGATCGAGATCGACCCCGAAGCGGATATCCTGGACGCCGGCATCAACATCATCGCCCACCCGCCCGGAAAGAAGCTTCAGAATATGATGCAGCTCTCCGGCGGAGAAAAGGCGCTGACGGCCATCGCCCTGCTCTTTGCGATCCAGAATATGAAGCCGTCGCCCTTCTGTCTCCTGGACGAGATCGAGGCGGCGCTGGATGAGAGCAATGTGGTTCACTACGCGAAGTATCTCCACAAGTTGACAAAGAATACGCAGTTCATTATTATTACCCACAGACGCGGCACCATGACGGCCGCGGACCGCCTGTACGGCATTACGATGCAGGAAAAAGGTGTATCAACGCTTGTATCGGTTAATCTGATCGAGGAGAAGCTCTCGAAATAAACAAGATAAAGCAACTTGGAAAAGGGTAAGAGGACACTAAAGAGATGGCATTTGGTTTTTTTAAGAGACTGGTCGGAGGATTAGGCAAGACGCAGCAGGTTCTTGTCCGCGGCATTGATGACGTCATGAAGCGTCATGACAAAATCGACGAGGATTTCTATGACGACCTTGAGGAGATCATGATCAAGGGAGACATAGGCGTCCGCACGACGGAGGAGATCCTCGACGAGCTTCGCGACAAGGTTCAGGAGAACCGCGTCAAAAAGCCGGAGGACTGCGCGGATCTGCTGATCGACTGCATCAGGGAGCGGATGAAGACCACGCCCGAGGATTATGATTTTGAGAACGAAAAATCCGCTGTCCTTGTCATCGGAGTAAACGGGGCCGGCAAGACCACGTCCGTGGGCAAACTTGCGAGCATTTATAAGAAGCGGAAGAAGAAGGTCATCCTGGCGGCTGCCGATACCTACAGGGCGGCGGCAAATGAACAGCTCACGGAATGGGCGAACCGCGCGGGCGTCCAGATGATCAGCGGACAGGAAGGGGCCGACCCGGGCTCTGTCGTTTATGATGCGGTGGCGGCCGCCAAGGCCCGCGGCGCGGACATCCTGCTCGTCGACACGGCGGGCAGACTCCACAACAAGAAGAATCTCATGAACGAGCTCCACAAGCTCTACCGGATCCTGGAAAAAGAGTACCCGGAGGCCAAGCGGGAGACTCTGCTCGTTCTCGACGGGACGACAGGGCAGAACGCGCTCATGCAGGCAAAGGAATTCTCGGAGGCGGCGGACGTCACGGGCGTCATCCTCACGAAGCTGGACGGGACCTCGAAGGGCGGCATCGCCATAGCGGTGCAGTCGGAACTCGGTATCCCGGTGAAATACATCGGAGTCGGAGAGAGCGTGGAGGATATGGAGCGCTTTGACGCCGATCAGTTTACGGATGCACTCTTCACACCGACGAATGTGAAGAAGAACGAAGATCAGTAAGAGACAAGGATATTTATGAGCTATACACTGGGAATAGATATCGGATCCACAACGGTAAAGATCGCACTCATGGATGAGGAAAACCGGCTCCTCTTCTCGGATTACCAGAGGCATTTTGCGGAGATCCAGACGACCGCCGCGAAGCTGATCCGGGAAGCGTACGAGGAGGTCGGGGATGTTCAGGTGTCTCCCGCCATCACAGGCTCCGGGGGACTGACTCTGGCGAAACATCTGGGTGTTGCGTTCGTCCAGGAGGTCGTGGCTGTCAGCACGGCTTTAAAAGAGTTCTGCCCGAAGACCGACGTCGCGATCGAGCTCGGCGGCGAGGACGCCAAGATTATCTATTTTGAAAATGGCGGCGTCGAGCAGCGCATGAACGGAATCTGTGCCGGTGGCACGGGTTCTTTTATCGACCAGATGGCGGATCTGCTGCAGACGGATGCGGCAGGACTCAATCAATATGCCGCCTCCTACAAAGCGATCTACCCGATCGCGGCCAGATGCGGCGTCTTCGCGAAGACAGACATCCAGCCTCTGATCAACGAGGGCGCGACGAAGGAAGACCTCTCCGCGTCCATCTTCCAGGCTGTCTGCAACCAGACCATTTCCGGCCTGGCCTGCGGAAAGCCGATCCGGGGCCATGTCGCTTTCCTCGGCGGTCCGCTGCATTTCCTGGATCAGCTCCGCAATACTTATGTCAGAACATTGAACCTTGACGAGGAGCACACGATTGCGCCCGAGAACTCACATCTGTTCGCCGCGTCGGGCGCGGCCATGAATGCCGCCGACGCAGCCATGCAGGAGGCGAGGACCGAAGAGCGTCCTTACAAGGAAGGGGATGAGCTGATTTCTCTCAAAGAACTGAGCGATAAGCTCGAGACCGGCGTGACTCTGGAATTTGAGGTCAACCGCATGGAGCCGCTCTTTCCGACGAGGGAGGAATATGAGAGCTTCCGGGCCCGTCAGGACCAGTACAAGGTGAAGACGCAGCCTCTTGAGTCGTATCAGGGCAGAGCGTTCCTCGGAATTGATGCCGGTTCCACGACGACGAAGACCGCGCTGATCTCCGAGGACGGCAAGCTTCTCTATTCGTTTTATGACAACAACCACGGCGATCCGCTTGCGACATCCATACGAGCCATCAAGGAAACCTACGCGCACATGCCGGAAGGCGTCGTCATCGCGGGTTCCTGCTCCACGGGATACGGCGAGGCGCTGATTAAGGCCGCGCTTCTTCTCGATGAGGGAGAAGTGGAGACGATTTCCCATTATTATGCGGCCCAGTTTTTCAATCCCGAGGTGGACTGCATCCTTGACATCGGCGGACAGGATATGAAATGCATCCGCATCCGCGACCACGCCGTCGACGACGTGATGCTCAATGAGGCCTGTTCGTCGGGCTGCGGCTCCTTTATCGAGAATTTCGCAAAGACCCTCAGCTACAGCGTGCAGGATTTCGCGAAAGCCGCGCTCTTTGCCGAGCATCCCATTGACCTGGGTACGCGGTGCACGGTGTTTATGAATTCCAAGGTAAAGCAGGCCCAGAAGGAAGGCGCGACGGTCGCGGACATTTCTGCAGGGCTTGCCTATTCCGTGATCAAGAACGCGCTCTACAAAGTGATCAAGGTCTCCGACGCGGAGGAGCTGGGGAGAAATATCGTCGTGCAGGGCGGCACCTTCTATAACGATGCGGTTCTCCGCGCATTTGAAAAAATCGCGGACTGCGAGGTGATACGTCCGGACATCGCCGGGATTATGGGAGCCTTCGGGGCGGCCCTCATCGCGAGGGAGCGCTTCGATGAGAAGCGTCCGACCACCATGCTCTCCCTGGAACAGATCGAGGCGTTCCGGTATTCGACCTCCATGGCTCACTGCCACGGCTGCACGAATGCCTGCAGGCTGACCATCAACCATTTCTCGGGCGGGAGAAAATATATCTCCGGCAACCGCTGCGAGAGAGGAATCGGCAAGGTGAAGAATAAGGACAACCTGCCGAATCTCTATGACTACAAGAACGAGAGAATATTCGGATATACTCCGCTTCCCTCCGATAAAGCGCCGCGCGGAAAAGTAGGCATCCCGCGCGTGCTGAACATGTTTGAAAACTACCCGCTGTGGTTCACCTTCTTTACGGAGCTGGGCTACGAGGTGGTTCTTTCGCCCGTATCGACGCACAAGATGTATGAGCTCGGCATCGAATCGATTCCGAGCGAGTCGGAGTGCTATCCGGCGAAGCTCGCTCACGGACACGTCACCTGGCTCATACGGAAAGGAATCCGGTTTATCTTTTATCCCTGCATCCCCTACGAGCGGGATGAATTCCCGGAATCCGTCAACCATTACAACTGCCCGATCGTGACGAGCTATGCGGAGAATATCAAGAACAATATCGAGGAGCTGCGCGACCCGTCCATCCGTTTCATGAATCCGTTCCTGGCCCTGACAAATGAGAAGGTCTTTACGGACAGGATTCTGGAGATCTTCTCTGATCTGCCGAAACAGGAGGTAAAGCGGGCGGCTCACAGGGCGTGGGCAGAGCAGACAGCCGTGAGAAGGGATATCGAGAAGAAGGGCGAGGAAACCCTGAAATATCTGAAGGAGACCGGCCGCCACGGGATCGTGCTTGCCGGACGCCCGTATCACATCGATCCCGAGATCAACCACGGCATCCCGGAGCTCATCAACACTTACGGGATGGCTGTTCTCACGGAGGACTCCATTTCCCATCTGGGAGAGCTGGAGCGCCCCTTGAGGGTCAACGACCAGTGGATGTACCACACCAGGCTCTACGCGTCGGCAAACTTCATCAAGAAGCATGACAACCTGGACATCATTCAGCTCAATTCCTTCGGCTGCGGCGTCGACGCGGTGACGACGGACCAGGTGCAGGAGATCATGTCGAGGAGCGGCAGGATCTATACCTGCCTCAAGATCGATGAGGTCAGCAACCTCGGAGCGGCCCGGATCCGCGTGAGATCGCTTCTCGCGGCCATCCGCGTGAGGGAGACAAAGAAGACTCCGCATACGATCAAGCCGTCTTCCGTGAAAAAGGCCCTGTTTACGCCGGATATGCGGGAGAGATATACGATTCTTTCTCCTCAGATGTCTCCGATCCACTTTCGCCTTCTGGAGGAGGCGTTCAATTCGGAAGGCTACAATTTCGAGATCTTAAGCAACGACAACCGCAGCGCTATCGACATGGGTCTCAAATATGTCAACAACGACGCCTGCTATCCTTCGCTGATTGTCGTCGGACAGCTGATGGAGGCGCTGACGAGCGGGAAGTACGACGTGAACCGCACCGCGGTCATCATGACGCAGACCGGCGGCGGGTGCCGCGCGTCCAATTACATCGGATTTATCCGGAGGGCGCTCGAGAAGGCTGGCCTCTCGCAGGTTCCTGTCATCTCGCTCAATTTCAACGGCTTTGAGCCGCAGCCCGGCTTCAAGGTCACGCCGCGCATTCTGCTAAAACTCGTCTACGGGATCGTGATCGGCGATATCCTGATGAAATGCCTGTACCGGATGCGTCCCTACGAGGCAGTCAAGGGATCCGCGAACCGCATGTACGAAAAATGGGACCGCGTTACCAGGAATTTCCTAAGGCAGAGTGTGAACTACCGGAAGTACGTGCAGATCTGCAAGAGCATCATTCACGATTTTGATAATCTTCCGATCACGGATGAGAAGAAGCCGCGCGTCGGGATCGTCGGAGAGATCCTCGTGAAGTTTTCACCGACAGCCAACAACCATCTGGCGGAGCTTCTTGAAAAAGAGGGAGCCGAGGCGGTGGTGCCGGATCTGATGGATTTCTTCCAGTACAGCTTCTACAACGGGAATTTCAAGAGCGACAAGCTCGGATTCCCCTTGAGCCACAAGCTGAAGATGAATGCGGCCGTAACGGCCATAGAGATGCTCCGCGGGGCCGCTTCAGCCGAGTTCAAAAAGAGCAGACATTTTGGTCCGCCGGCAAAGATCTCGGAGCTTGCGAAGGCCGCTTCCCCCATCGTCTCGAACGGCAACCAGACCGGCGAGGGCTGGTTCCTTACCGGTGAGATGCTTGAGCTGATCGGGGAAGGGGTACCGAACATCGTGTGCATCCAGCCGTTTGCCTGCCTGCCGAACCACATCGTGGGGAAAGGGGTCATAAAGGAGATCCGCAGGCGCTATCCGGAAGCGAATATCGCGGCGGTGGATTACGATCCGGGGGCGTCGGAGGTGAATCAGCTGAACCGCATCAAGCTGATGCTCTCCACGGCTATTAAGCAGATGAAATAACTGCAGACTTTAGTTCCAAAAGCAGCTCGAAGGATAATTGTAAAGTATATTCTGACATCTGCACAAGCCAGTACGTCTTAGTCTTATGGTCAGCATATCATAATAATTGTTGCAAAAGGATTTTCATGGAATACAGGATTCTGAAGGAAGAGGGACGGGCGAAGAGGGCCAGGATGACGACGGTGCACGGAGTAATTGAAACTCCGGTGTTCATGAATGTGGGCACGGCGGCCGCGATCAAGGGAGGCATCTCGTCGCCGGAGCTGAAAGAACTGCACTGCCAGGTTGAATTGTGCAATACCTATCATCTTCACGTGCGGCCCGGAGATGAGACAGTGAAGAAGCTCGGGGGTGTGCGCCGCTTCATGAACTGGGATGGACCTGTCCTCACGGATTCCGGCGGGTTTCAGGTGTTTTCCCTGGCGAAGCTGAGACAGATCAAAGAGGAGGGCGTGACCTTCCATTCCCATGTCGACGGAAGAAAGATCTTTATGGGACCGGAGGAGAGCATCGCGATCCAGTCCAATCTGGGCTCCACGATCGCGATGGCCTTTGACGAGTGTCCGAATGCGCTCGCGGAGCGAAGCTATGTGGAGCAGAGCGTGAACCGGACGACGAGGTGGCTCATACGGTGCAAAGCAGAGATGGAAAGAAGAAACGCGATGCCGGATACCGTGAATCCTGAGCAGCTGCTCTTCGGGATCAATCAGGGCGCGATTATTCCGGACATCCGAATTCAGCACGCGAAGGACATCTCGGAGCTGGACCTCGACGGCTATGCGGTCGGCGGCCTGGCTGTGGGAGAGACCCACGAAGAGATGTACCACATCCTCGATGAAGTTGTCCCGTATCTGCCGAAGAACAAGCCCACTTATCTGATGGGGGTCGGAACGCCGGCCAACATCCTGGAGGGAGTGGAGAGAGGCGTGGATTTCTTTGACTGCGTCTATCCCTCGAGAAACGGAAGACACGGGCACGTCTACACCGACTCGGGCCATCTGAATCTCTTCAACGCGAAGTATGAGCTGGACACAAGGCCGATCGACGAACACTGTTCCTGTCCGGCCTGCCGGAACCACTCCCGCGCCTACATCCGCCATTTGCTGAAAGCGGGTGAGATGCTCGGGATGCGGCTGTGCGTGATTCACAACCTGTGGTACTACAATCACCTGATGGAAGAGATCCGAGACGCGCTCGATGAAGGGAGATTTGCCTCCTTCAAGGCCGAAAAACTGGCGGGCTTTGAGGAGAATCCGGTTCACAACACCGTGATGAAGGCTGATAAATAAACCTACCTGTACGGTTGAAGCACCTAAAGGTGCTTTCATCTACCATCTCATTCGCAAAACCGCCCACTTCGTGTGCTTAAAGATTTGCTTCGCAAATCGTTTTACTCATCAGAGGGTAGGTTGCACATGATCTATAGCAATTTCGTCGCGATAAATCGCACGAAATCACTATAGTTCATGGCAACCGTACAGGTAGAAATAAACAGTTGCGGGAAGAAATGTTTTTGTGTATGATAATTAAAATCTATTACTGGAGGCGAGATTTATGATTGCAATGCTTATGGAAGCAAATGCGGGAGCCGCCACTTCCCAGGCGGCGGGACTTGGATGGGGGAGCATGATCCTCTGGATCGTGGTTATGATCGGCATCATGTATTTCCTGATGATCCGTCCGCAGAAGAACGAGCAGAAGCGGGTCAACGCGATGCTCAATGATATGGCGGTCGGAGACA
Source organism: uncultured Lachnospiraceae bacterium (assembly GCA_902783325.1). GTDB lineage: Bacteria > Bacillota > Clostridia > Lachnospirales > Lachnospiraceae > Chordicoccus. The sequence goes on along the minus strand of CACZQS010000247.1, from coordinate 956 downwards.
GTGTCGTCACGACCGGAGGGTTCTACGGGGTGATTCTTGACATCACCGACGATGATGTGATCGTGGAATTCGGAAACAATAAGAACTGCAGAATTCCGATGAGGAAGAGCGCCATCGCGCAGGTTGAGAAGGCGGATGCCGCCTACGGGCCGGACACCGCTCCTCAGGAGACACCGAAGACGGGGCTCTTCGGATTCGGAAAAAAGAAGGACGCAGGGGACACCAAGGACAAGTGAGATGGAAAAAACTCATCTGGCGCAGCGGCTTAATCCAAAGTCGCTGCCCAGTCGTTTGTTAAGGGATCGGACATGAGCTGTACATAAAACAGTGAAGTCAGACGTAAAATCTGTTTAAGAGGAGATTTAGGAAATGAGAAGTGATACAGTCAAGGAAGGACTCAAGCAGGCTCCGCACCGGTCGCTGTGGAACGCCCTCGGCGTCACGAAAGAAGAGATGCAGAAGCCGCTGGTGGCGGTAGTCAGCTCTTATAATGAGATCGTTCCGGGCCACATGAACCTCGACAAGATAGCGGACGCCGTCAAGCTCGGCGTGGCGGAGGCGGGAGGATTCCCCGTGCTGATCCCGGCCATAGCGGTATGCGACGGCATCGCGATGGGACATACTGGGATGAAGTATTCCCTGGTCACCAGGGACCTGATCGCGGATTCGACGGAATCGCTCATCATGGCCCATCAGTTTGACGCCATGGTCTGCATCCCGAACTGCGACAAGAATGTTCCCGGTCTCCTCATGGCGGCGGCCCGCCTCAACATCCCGACTGTCTTTGTGAGCGGCGGACCGATGCTGCCGGGACATGTCGGCGGCAGGCGCACCTCATTGTCCAGCATCTTCGAGGCCGTCGGTGCCAGACAGGCCGGAAAGATGAGCGAGGAGGAGCTCGAAGAGTATGAGGAGTACGGCTGCCCGACCTGCGGCTCCTGCTCCGGCATGTACAC
>CACZQS010000246.1 GCA_902783325.1 uncultured Lachnospiraceae bacterium | reverse complement strand
GTAGAGGCCGGAGCACTGCTCCTTGACCGCGCCGAAGGGGCCGGAGACTGCGATCGCCGGGAGCTTGCCGGTCGCCTCCCGGGGGATATACAAATCTGCCGCCAGGGTGATGCCGTAGCGGTTGAGAAAGGTCACCTTGCTGTGATCGACCTTATCGCTTTTCGGAAAAGTCTTGTCCCATTCCTGTGTCAGCTTCAATTCTTCCGGATTCATGGCAATTACTCCTTTTCATGTTCCTGGTATCCCGGATCAGCATATCCAGCCGATCCAGCTGTTTCTGCTTCTCGTGGAGCTCCTCCAGCGCGTCGCAGCGGCACTCGCGCAGGCAGCGGATCAGTTCCCCCGCTTCCCCGCTCTGACAGAGACGCTCCGCCCGTTCAACGGCTGCTGCGCTGCAGCCGGCGTCTTTCATGCATTCTCTGATTGCCGCCCAGTCTCTCACGGCGGATCACCTCCCTGCGATTTTAGAATATCATATTGCAAACCTCTTCGCAAATTGTTATAATGAATATCATGATATTCTTTTATTGCATATCAAGGAGAGGGTTCCTATGGAGATCCGCACGCTGCGATATTTTCTCGCCGTGGCGAGAGAGGAGAACATGTCCCGTGCCGCCGAGCTGCTGCACGTGACGCAGCCGACGCTCTCGAAGGCAATGAAGGCACTGGAGGACGAATTGGGAAAGAAGCTCTTTACGAGACACAGCTTTTCCATCTCGCTCACCCAGGAGGGCATTCTTCTCCGCAACCGGGCGGAGGATCTGGTTTCGATGGCAGATAAGATCGAAAAAGAGTTCCTTTCGTTGGACGAACTCACCGGGGGCGACATCTATTTCGGTCTGGCGGAGTCTTATCAGATCCGCTATCTTGCGCGGGAGATCCGGACATTTAAGGCCTCATATCCCGCTCTCCGCTACCACATCACCAGCGGCGACACGGAGCAGGTGACGGAAAAGCTGGACAAGGGGCTGCTGGATTTTGCCGTGATCTGCGAGACGCCGGACGAGAGGAAATATCACCATATCCTGTTCCCGGAATCGGACTATTTCGGAGCGGTGATGCCGATAGACTCGGAACTGGCAGGGAAAGACCGCATTCAGGCAGATGATCTTGCCGGCCTGCCGCTTTTCTGCTCGGAACAGAGCTGGGAAAACGACAGTCGCCCCTGGGCCGGGGAGTGCTTTGACCGCTTCCGTCTGGAGGGCTCCTTCCGCCTGTCCTATAACGGCTCCATGTTTGCGAAGGAAGGCCTGGGCATTTTGCTGACGCTGAACAACCTCATCGACACCTCCCCGGAGAGCGGCCTCGTCTTTCGGCCGCTGTCGCCGGCCGTGGAGATGAAGATGTATCTGATCTGGAACAAGTACCAGAGCTTTACTCCCATCGCCGAGCGGTTTCTGAAGCAGATCCGGGCGTCCTTTTCAGGACAGGAAAAGAAACCAGTCAGGTTGTGAAACGAAATTGAGGACGTAAGGAACTGAAATCCGTTACATCCACCCGATCTGCTCGGGACACCGGCAATGATACAAAAAGTACACAGGCTATTGTATCATAGCCTGTGTACTTTTGTGGTCACAGAAATAATAACGCACTTGAGCAAGCACAGTTCAAAAACGCTGCAAACCCTGTGTTTTCAGGCAGAAGTCGCACGGGTTTCTCCTAAAAAAGAACAAGGAGAACCGATATGAAACCGTTGCTCTAAGCAAGTTTTCATTAACAAGCAGAAGTATGGTTTGCTCAGAGATATGCAGGATTTCCAAAGCTCATTTTTACTGCCTTTCATCAATGCAGAGGCGGCAGTTCGTGAATATCGTAGGTTTCGTAGTAAATATCAAAAGCCGTCTCCACGTCACCGGACAGTTCGATCAACGCCCCTGCCTGGAACATGGTGGACAAGCGGCCGGAAGGAGCTTTCCATGCGGCATTGGAAACAACGTGCATGGTTTCCTTACCCGCCTTCTCCGCGCGCAGAATGGCCTCCGCCTCGAACAGGAGGGTACCCGTAGCAATGTGATAGTCACTGGACACAACAGCCAGTTGGGTAACCTGCGGATAGCGTTCCGTCAGAATGTCATAGGTGTAAATGGCGTTTTGCGCCGTGGTGATGGATTTGTCCTCCACGATCACCCGTTCCGGCTCGACGCCGTTTTCGATCAGCCAGTCCGCCATACGCCCCGCCTCTGTGGCCGTCTCGTCCTCGGCTGCCGTGCCGCCGCCGGTACAGATGATCAGAGCGTTCGGATACTGTTCCGCGCAGCGAAGTGCGACCGTGAGGCGCGCGATCAGCTCGTCGCGCATGCTGCCGTCCGGATTGAGCTGGAAGCCCAGCACCACAAAGCACAGCTCGTCCGTATCCGGGAGTCCGCCCGGCAAAACGTTCTCATTGACAGTCAGTGCAGTATTGGTTGTTTTCCAGAGCGCCATGATGCGATTCCAGCGATCCGCCGCGTCAGGATCCGCCGACCGAAGCTCTTTCAGCAGGGAGGCTATTCGATCATCAGCCTCGCTGCCGTAGTTTCCGTAGTCGACGACCATTTCTTCGATGATTTTCTGCCGGTCTCTCTTCTCTTCCCTCTGTACGCAGCCGGAGCAAACGCAGACAAGAGAAAACAGCACAAGCAGGCCCAAAATCCGGATAAAAAGACGCGTTTTCATGAGAACACCTCTGAATGTAATTGTACGGAACACGGCTGGTTTTTCCGCTGATCAATCGTTCCGACCAAAAAGGAAAGGTAGGTAATTCTATCAAAATTACCTACCTTTTATGGTTGCGGGGGAAGGATTT
>CACZQS010000245.1 GCA_902783325.1 uncultured Lachnospiraceae bacterium | reverse complement strand
TCCGGCGGATCGCAGAATTGCACATAGGAAAGCAGCTTCGCTGCTGTGCAATTCGCGCGCGATTCCTCTTCGAGAATCGCGATTTACTATTCATCTGTACATCGGGCCTGTTCCTGCGCTGATAAAGGCTTCAGGCTGAAAGGAGTATCCGTTGAAAAGCAGAACAATTCCATATGCCGGGCTGATCCCGGTCACTGCCATTCTCATCATTTTATTGCTCGGGTGCGTTCCGGTAAATGCATCTGCAAAGATCAACGCCGGACAGACCAGGGCGACGGAGAAGAGCTTTACCCTGGACTGGGACAGCGTCGATGGAGCCGCATACTACCGGTTCTACTATGCCCAGGCCGGATCCTCAAACGAGGGTCAGAGTTATTCCGACTACGTCGATCTGGAGAAGCCGGGGATCACTTTGGAAGACAGTAACGGAAAAAGTGATTTTTCGTACCATTACATGGTCGTCGCATACTCGGCGAAAGGCAAGGAACTTGCCCGTTCCGACGGAAAGACCGGCGCCACCTGTCCGGGACCCGTCACGAACTGCACGGCCGACAAGTGGGGAAAGACAAAAAAAGGCTGGTTCTCCATCAAGAGCGCCCAGTACGAGTACATGTCCGGACTCAAATGGGAGATCTGGAATGCCTCCAGGACAAAGAAGCTGAAATCCGGGACTACCAAGCCCGGCTCGGCGAGCTTTACGGCAAATGTGAAGGCAAACCAGACCTACATCCTCAGGGTCTGCGGATATGTCAGTATCGACGGAAGCGGAAACTTTGACGGTCCCTGGACGGAGAGCGTCGTCGTCCCGCAGCCGTTGGTAAAGAATATGGAAACTGCCGGAAAGAACTCGATCAGGGTCAGCTGGTCGAAAGTGGAAGGCGCGACGAAATACATTGTCTACGCATCGACTTCTCCTTCTTCGGGTTACAAAAAGGTCAGGACCGTGAAGGGATCGGTCACATCCTGTGCGGTCAGCAAAATTAAAGGCAAAACTCTTGTTCCGGGCAATTACTATTACTTCAAGATTGTCGCCGTGAAGGGAAAGGTTAAGAGCTGCAGCAACATAAATAAAGCTGCCGGCACTATGCTGCCGGCAGCGTGAGTCAGCTGTGCGCAATAATTAAAGATCCTTTTTTGCCAGATCGGCGATGATGTCCACACAGGTGTCGATGCCGAAGCGGCTCACATCCAGACAGAGGTGGAAATCGACAGCCTCCCCGTAGTCGTGTGCCGTATAGGTCTTGTAATAAGTCCTTCTCCAGTGGTCCCGGCGTTCAACGTACTTTTCGAGATCCATCTCGCCGTTCTCGGCCAGCTCCGCAGCCCTTTTGAGGCGGAACTCCTTGTCGGCCGTAAGGAATACGTCAAAGGAGCGGATTCCTTCTTCCCTCAGGATGATATTGGAGCAGCGGCCCACGATGATGCAGGGCTTCTCCGCCAGTCCCAGGATCACGGCGCGCTGGGCCTGATAGATCTCATCGTACGGATTGGAATAGGAGGCATTTGTCAGGAAATGACTGACAAACTTTGAAAAGCCGCCTATGTCCTCACCTTCGCGCCTCACTTCATCTTCCGAATAGCCGCTGATCTTCGCGGTCAGTCTCACGAAGTCGACGTCATAGAACTCAAGCCCCAGTTTCTCAGACAGTCCTCTCGCGACCGACCTTCCGCCCGCGCCGTACTGTCTGCTGATGGTAATTACCGGCATTCTCGTGTTGTCCGCCATCTCCAGGTTCCTCCTCTTAATATCTGTTCCGACTTACACAGTTGTCGGATACCAGTTTCTATTGTCATCATACGCCGTAAGTATCGTAAAGTAAAGCACAATGCCGGAAGGAGGTCAGATCCATGCTCCCTAAAGATCCCGCCATTTTGTTAAGCTACGTGAACATGAAGCTCCGCAACAACTATGCGTCTCTGCGTGAATTCTGCGAGGAGGAGCATGTGAATGTAATAGACCTGTGCTCACAGCTCGACAAAATTGATTACGAATACAGCGAAAAGCTAAACCAATTCGTATAAATCAGCCCTCAGCAAAAAGCTTCTTCAGATTGACGTCGAAGGGCGGATAGACGATCCCGCGGTCCGTGACAATCGCCGTGAGCAGCTCGTGGTCCGTCACGTCGAAGGACGGATTGAAGCACTTCGTCTCCGGAAGCGCCATCGGCTTCTCATACCACATCGTCTTGATCTCGTCCGGATCGCGCAGCTCGATCTTAATGTCGCTGCCGGTTTTGCAGTTCATATCGATCGTGGATGTCGGTCCCAAAGTATAGAACGGGATGCCGTAATGTTTGGCGAGGATAGCGACTCCGGACGTACCGATCTTATTCGCGAAATCGCCGTTGGCCGCGACGCGGTCGCAGCCGACGAAGCAGGCCTGGACCCATCCGTTCTTCATGACCATGGATGCCATGTTGTCGCAGATCAGCGTCACGTCGACGCCGGCCTTCTCCAGTTCATAGGAGGTCAGCCTCGCGCCCTGGAGGAGCGGTCTGGTCTCATCCGCGAAAACTTTGAAATCGATTCCGCGCTCTTTTCCGAGCAGGATCGGGCCGATCGCCGTCCCGTACTGTGAGGTCGCAAGAGGTCCTGCATTGCAGTGCGTGAGAACGCCGTCTCCGGGTTTGATGAGCGTTAGCCCGTAGTCGGAGATGCGCCCGCACATTTCCACATCTTCTTTGTGGACGGCAATGGCTTCTTCCTTCAGCGCGCGGATGATGTCCGGCACGCTCTTTCCTTCATTTTTTTCGATCACGCGCATCTGACGGCGGATGGCCCAGCTTAAGTTTACGGCAGTGGGACGCGAGGAATTGACGAATTCCCCGTCTTCTCTCATCGCGGCGGAAAATGCCGCATAGTCAAGCCCTTCTTTCGGCAGGGCGAGAACATACATCGCATAAGCCGCACAGATCCCGATCGCCGGCGCGCCGCGCACGGCCAGCACTTTGATCGCGTCGTAGAACTCTTCTTTGGTCGTGAGCGTCAGGTATTCCGTACTTCCGGGAAGCTTCGTCTGGTCAATGATCACCACGGCTTTTCCGTCGTCGGAAAGAGCGACGCTTCCGCTCTTTAAATGCTCTTCTTTAAAATATCCCATATTATATACCTTCCTTTCGTGTATTTATCTCTTTCCCTTATCCCAGGGCTCGCCTGCCGCTTTGGGCGGGTGATTCTTCTTGGAGAAGAAGATCAGCAGCAGCATCGTCAGCACATAAGGCAGCATGAGGAAGAGATCCGAATAATTGCTCGGTAACTTCATCGCGATGCACAGCTGATAGCCCCCGGACTTTGCCAAACCGAAGATCAGGCAGACAAGGGCCGTCGTGTTGATGTTCCAGTTCCCGAAGATCATAGCCGCTATGGCCAGATATCCGTATCCCAGATAGATGCTCGGTGAGAAATTCGCGAGCAGCGAATAGGCGAAGCAGATGCCGCCGATTCCCGAGAGCGCCCCGGAGATGATGACAGCGATCCAGCGCGTCTTCTCGACATCTCCGCCCGCCGCGTCCACAGCCTGGGGATTCTCTCCGCAGGCCCTGAGCATCATGCCGAATCTTGTCCTGTACATCAGGTACCAGAAGAAGATGACAAGCACGATGATGATCAGCTCAAACGGATACATATTGGTAAAGAATCCCCCGACTGCCGGGATTTTGGAGAGCACCGGCACCGTGAATCGTTTAGAGACGCCTAAGATCAGCTTGTTCGAAAGTGTCTTGTTGATCGCCGTGTTGGCCGCGCTCGTGAAGAAGGTCGTGAGAGCCACCGCCAGGATGTTGACGACGACGCCGCTGATGACCTGATTCGCGCGGAACTTGATGCAGAGCAGCGCGTGCAGGCAGGCGTAGACCCCGCCGCCGACGGCCGCCCCGAGCATGGCGAGATAGATGACAGCCTGACTGCCCTCCCCCATCACATTCATGAGCAGAACCGCGAGAAGGGCTCCGATAAAGGCTCCGAATCCCTGAAATCCCTCGATGGCCAGATTGGTCACTCCGCTTTTCTCGGAATAAATGGCGCCGACCGCCATGATGAGGAGCGGCATCGCGAAGGAGAGTCCGTCCGTAAATACTTTCGTCATTTCTCTTCACCCCCTTCTTCCGCCATAAAAGCCGCTCTCTTCGCGTCATCGGCGCGGTCCAGCTCTTTTTGAAGCGCGCCGCGCGCCATCATTTTCATATAAGTGCCGCAGGACGCGTAGAGAAGCAGGATGCCCGTGATGAGCGAGGCGATCTCCTTCGCGACTCCTACCATGGAGCTCATATAATTCGCTCCCTGCTGGAAGATCGTGACGATGATCGCGGCGAATATGGAGCCGACCGGCGAAGAATTGCCGAGCAGCGCGACCGAGATGGAGTCGTACCCCATGCTGACAAGCGTCTTCGGAATGATGGTATTCGTGTAGCCCAGATAATAGGTCACGCCGGCCAGTCCCGCCAGGATACCTGAAAATGCCATCGACATCACGATCCGTCTTCCCACACTGACACCGATGTACCTGGCGCACTTCCGGTTGAGTCCCACCGCTTTGAGCTCAAAGCCGAAGCAGGTCCGGTCGAAGATAAACTGGACGACGAACGCCATGACCACGGCAATTGCGATTCCGATGGGGACCTTGCAGTTCACTCCTCCGATCACGACTCCCGTCAGGGTGAGACGGCTCTCCGGAGAGCACACGCGGCTTGTCCTCGTCAGCATATCCACGTAATTGTTGTTGATGAAAAATCCCGTGATATAGCTGATGATGTAATTGATCATGATCGTGGAAACGACCTCGTGGATGTTGAATTTGTACTTCAGGAATCCCACGAGCGCCCCCGTAAGGCCTCCGACCGCAATGCCGACCAGGAGAACGAGGATCTTCGCCGCCGGAGCGGGAATACTCTTGTTGTAGCCGACCAGCACAGTCGCCGCAAACCCCGAGATCAGCATCTGTCCCGCGATGCCGATATTGAAAAGGCCCGCCTTGAATCCGACGATGAAGGCCAGCGAGGCCAGCATCATGGGAGCGAGGTAATTCAGGAAATCCGTGAGGTCGGACAGCATCCCGCTGCCGCCGCCGTAATTTGTCTTCGGGGCCAGGCCGCATCCCTGCAGGAAGCAGTAAAATGCAGTAAACGGATTCTTCCCCATGATGAGAAGCAGTATGCCCGCGGTGATGATCGTGAGCAGAATCGCGAGCACGGATACCCAGACAGAGGCATAGCGTCCGTTCAGGCGTCTCGCAAGAAAATGTCCCTTCGTCTTCACGCTTCCTTCACCCCCATCATATATCTTCCGACATCCTCGGAGGACATCTCATCGGCCGGGGCAATCTTCAGGATCCGGCCGGAATAGATCACGCCGATCGTGTCCGCGAGCTTCATGATCTCATCGAGCTCCAGCGAGATCAGCAGGATCGCGGCTCCCCGGTCTCTCTCCGCGAGGATGTGGGAGTGGATATTCTCGATCGCGCCGATGTCAAGGCCGCGCGTAGGCTGCACGAAGATGATCAGTTTCGCGTGTTCCTCGATCTCGCGCCCCACGATCGCTTTCTGCTGGTTGCCCCCGGACATGGAGCGCACAAAGGTCTTTGCGCCTTCCCCGCTGCGGATGTCATAGCGCTCGATCAGCTTGTCCGCATAGCCTTTAAACATCTCAAAGTTCAGAATCCCGTTTCCGGAAAAGGGCTCGCGGTAGTATTTCCTGAGGGCCAGATTGTCCCGCAGTGTGAAATCCATGACGACGCCGGTTCCCTGGCGGTCCTCCGGGATATAGGAGATACCGCTCTGAGCTCTCACCCGTATGGACGTGTCCGTCATGTCTTTCCCGTCCAGCGTCACGGTTCCCGAGGAAATCTTCATGAGGCCCGCTATGGCATCCGCGATCTCGGTCTGGCCGTTTCCGGAGACCCCTGCGATCGCGAAGATCTCGCCTTTCCGCACCTCAAATGTGACGTCCTTTACGACATCGAAATGATGCTCGTTTTTGACGGTCATGTGATTCACGGAGAGGATCGTCTCCCCGAAGGACGCCGCTTTCTTGTCCTGTTTGAAATTAACCTGGCGCCCGACCATCATGTTGGCCATCTCCTGGATCGAAGTGTCGGCGACAGGCCTCACGTCGATCAGCTTCCCGCGCCGGAGAATCGCGCAGCGGTCGGCGATCCGCTTGATCTCCTCCATCTTGTGGGTGATCAGGATAATCGTCTTTCCGTCCTTCCGGAGGCTGTCTATGATCGAGAGCAGGAAGTCGATTTCCTGCGGGGTGAGCACAGCGGTCGGCTCGTCGAAGATCATGATCTCGGCCTTCCGGTAAAGCATCTTCAGAATCTCGACCCTCTGCCGGACAGAGACGGGAACGTCCTCGATCCTGTCCGTGGGGTTTACTTCCAGGCCGTATCTCTTCGACAGCTCGCTGATCTCCTCGTTGGCCTTTTTCATATCCACGGACGGAAACAGACCGAGCAGCTTCTTCATGGGTTCTGTGCCGAGGACGATGTTCTCGGCAATCGTGTAATTGTCCACGAGCTTGAAATGCTGGTGAACCATGCCGATGTTTTCGGCGGCCGCGTCGGTGGACGAATGGAAGGTGACTTTTCTGCCGTTGATCAGGATATCTCCCCGGTCCGGCTCATACATGCCGAAGAGCATGCTCATCAGAGTGGATTTGCCAGCGCCGTTTTCCCCGAGAAGCGCATACACTTCCCCGCGGCGTATCCTGATGGTGACATCGTCGTTCGCGACGATGCCCGGGAAGCGCTTTGTGATATGGCACATCTCTACGATATACTCAGACATAGAATGAATTCTCCATATGCAATACTAAAGCAAAAAAGCCTCCCCGCCCGCAAGGCAGGGAGGCTTCGCTTACGGGTTCAGATCCGGTAAAGATCAGTTAAGACCCGGGAAGTCATCCGGTGTATATCCGTTTGTGCTGGAAGCCGGAACAATATCGCCGGCCTTTAAGAGTTCATAGCACTCGGTGAGCTTGGCAAGAGCATCCTCACTTAACTGCTGACGGCCTTCCTCGGCGACAAAGCCGGTGGAATCCGTGTCGGCGCCGAGAAGGGCATCCTCGCCCTCGAAGGTTCCGTCATAGATCGCCTCGAGCTGCTTAGTCACGTTGCTGTGCATGACCTTGAGGCCGCTGGTGAGAATGATGTTGTCGCTGCCGCTCTGGCCGTCATCATACTGGTCGACATCGCAGCCGATGACATAGACGCCGGAGGCTTCCTTCGCCGCCGTGAACACGCCGTTGCCGGAAGCGCCTGCCGCCACAAAGAGCACATCGCAGCCTTCGTCGATCAGGGCCTCACCGACGACCTTGCCGGTGGTCTCATCGCCGAAATCGCCGACGTAGTTGCCGCCCACGTTGTTGCCGAAGAGATCCGTGCCGGCATAGGACGGAAGCTCGACGTATTCCGCGGTCGTACCGTATTTGGCATTTGCATAATTGACACCGCTCATGAAGCCGTATTCATAGTTGACATTGGAGGGGAAAGCCATGCCGTTGACTACGGCGACCTTGTTGCTTGTGGTCGAAAGGGCTGCAGCAAGTCCCGCGAAGAAACCGGATTCCTCCTCTTTGAAGGTCATGGTGTAGACATTGTCCGCCGTGACAGGATTGCCTTCGCTGTCCTGGATGGTGGAGTCCACTACGATGAAGTACTTGTCCGGATTGTTGATGACGATGTCGCCGATCGCGGCGAAATTGAATCCGGGAAGAACGAAGACGTCGAAATCGCCTACGGACTTCTCGACAGTCGGAACGAGCTGCGCATAGTCCGCTTCCTTGATATCGCTGACCGTGCAGTCCGGGTGATTCTCGAGGAATGTCAGGATTCCGTTATAGCAGTCCTGGTTGAAAGAACCGTCATCCACGCCCGTAGAGGTGATGATGCAGATGCTGAAGCCTTCTCCCGCTTCTTCCGCCATGGCCGGAACGGAAATCATGCCTGCTGCCAAACCCGCTGCCGCAAGAAGGGCGGCCGCTTTCTTCATAAGTTTTCTCATGTGATCCTCCTTTTTGTCATAGAAGACGTAAGATTCCTTCTCATTCTAGCATCGAGCTATCCCGCCGTCAATTAAACTCATAATTCTCATTACCTGATTCCGGCCTCCTCAAACCGTTCCCGCATCGTCGGGTTGTCCTTCGTGAGCTTTTTGATCGTGAGATCCTCCGCCTTGTTGTTGGCCAGGCGGAGATTGTTCTCCGAGGAAAGAAGGGCCGCCTTGATCTTCTGCAGATGGTCGATGGATTTGTCGATCTCGTCAATGGCATCGTGAAATTTCCTGCTCGCAAGCTCATAATTCCGGGAAAACTTCTCCTTGAAATCGATCAGCTTCTCATTGAAGTTCTCCACATCCAGGTTCTGGTTCTTCGCGATCATGAGCTCCTTTTTGTAAGCCAGGGAATTCCTGGACGCGTTCCGCAGAAGCGTGATGAGCGGAATGAAGAACTGCGGGCGGATCACGTACATCTTCGGATACCGGTGCGACACATCGACGATCCCGTTGTTGTAGTACTCGCTGTCCGCCTCCAGAAGGGAGACCAGCACGGCGTATTCACAGCCCTTCTCGGTCCGGTCCTTGTCCAGTTTTTTAAAGAAATCTTCGTTCTTATGCTTTGTGGCGGTCTCGTCATTTTCATTCTTCATCTCGAACATAATCGAGATGTACTCCACACCGTCCTCATAGTCCCGGAAGATAAAATCTCCCTTGGAGCCGCTCCTTGCATCGTTGTCCTTCTCAAAGTACGCATCAGGAAATGCCGCCGGCCGGATCAGGTCGAACTGGTTCATACAGTGCTTCTCCAAAGATTCTCCCACCATCTTGGTGGACATCCGGGTCTTCATCTCCTTGTACATCCGGATCTCTTCGTCCTTCTCCCTCATGAGAGTCTGCAGCTTTGAATCTGCCTGCTCCTTCTGAAGCTTAAGCTCTCTCTCCGCCAGCTCCTTCTGAAGCTTGAGCTCTGTCTCCGCCAGCTCTTTCTGGGTCTTAAGCTCCCTCTCCGCTTTCTCTGTCTGAACAGCCAGCTCTCTTGCCGCCTT
>CACZQS010000244.1 GCA_902783325.1 uncultured Lachnospiraceae bacterium | reverse complement strand
TACGGCGACATCAAGACCGTTCCGGCCAACATCGGCGGCAACTTCAAGCGCATCATGGACTGGGCTGACCAGTACAGAACCATGAAGGTTCGCACGAACGCGGATACACCGCGCGACGCGAAGCAGGCCGTATCTCTCGGAGCGGAAGGAATCGGCCTGTGCCGCACGGAGCACATGTTCTTCGACGCTGAGAGAATCCATCATATGAGAAAGATGATCCTCGCGGACACAGTGGAAGAGAGAAAGGCCGCTCTGGCAGAGCTTCTTCCCTATCAGAAGAGCGATTTCAAGGGCATGTATGAGGCTCTTGAGGGCAGATCCATGAACGTCAGACTTCTGGATCCGCCGCTCCATGAGTTCGTGCCGAAGGAAGAGGCCGAGATCGAAGCGCTCGCCAAGGATATGGGCAAGACATTTGAAGAAGTCAAGTCCAAGTGCGAAGCTCTCCATGAGTTCAACCCGATGATGGGCCACCGCGGCTGCCGTCTTGATGTCACCTATCCGGAGATCGCCGAGATGCAGACACGCGCGATCATGGAAGCTGCGATCGAAGTCGCCAATGAGAAGGGCTTCAACATTGTCCCCGAGATCATGGTCCCGCTCGTAGGCGAGAAGAAAGAGCTCAAGTTCGTCAAGGACATCATTGTCGCTACGGCGGACAAGGTCAAAGAAGAGAAGGGCTCCGACATCCGCTATCACGTCGGAACGATGATTGAGATTCCGAGAGCGGCTCTGCTTGCGGATGAGATCGCAGAAGAAGCAGAATTCTTCTCCTTCGGAACCAACGACCTGACCCAGATGACATTCGGCTTCAGCCGTGATGACGCGGGCAAGTTCCTTGATGCTTACTATCAGAATAAGATTTACGAGTCGGATCCGTTCGCAAGGCTTGACCAGAACGGTGTCGGCAAGCTCGTGAAGATGGCTTCCAAGCTCGGACGCGGCACACGCCCGGATCTGAAGCTCGGCATCTGCGGCGAGCACGGCGGAGATCCCACAACGATCGATTTCTGCCAGAGAGTCGGTCTCAACTATGTATCCTGCAGCCCGTTCCGCGTACCGATCGCAAGACTGGCGGCAGCTCAGGCGGCTCTCAACAACAAGTAATGGATTTGTCATAACATGTTTCAGGAAGAGCCGCGGAATCCACCGCGGCTCTTTTTGAGGAGAGAATACAATATGCAGAAATTTTCTACCCGAACGCTGGCTTACGCCGGGGTGCTTGTCGCCCTCAATGTCATACTCGCAAGATTTGTATCGATACCTGTCGGTAATATTCTCCGCATATCCATCGGCTCCGTTCCGATCATTCTTTCCGGATTGTGGCTTGGCCCCGTAACAGGCGGGATCTGCGGCCTTCTCGGAGATCTGATCGGCTGCGCCATTAACGGCTATGCACCCAATCCCTTCATCACGGTTTCATCTGTCCTTATGGGCGTGCTTCCTGCGCTCTTTAAGAACTTTCTGTCAAAGAAATCAAATGCCTTCATCGGGTTTCTGCGTTTTCTGGCAGTCATGTCCCCTGTTTTCCTGATCACGTCCCTCGGCATAACGACTTACGGGCTCTCCGTCATGTACGGGATGCCTTTCGGAGCCACCTTCGTGTCCAGACTGCCCCAGTCCGCAACGATGTGCGTGGTCGATTCCTTCATCTGTTCACTCCTTTATCGAAATATCAAGCTTCCTCAATAATGCCGGTTATTGCTTTTGTACTTGCAAAAGTGTTACAAAAGTGCTACACTCTGTTTACGAAATTTAAAACAAAAGGGCACCCTTCTGCCCCCGATCTGTGATCGGGGGAGCCCGTCGCGACTCCTAAGCGACTTCAGAATTTCTCCGTTAGGAGAAATTACCTTGATAATTATCTTCCACAGATTTCACGGACCGCATCCCTGATCGGTCAATGGAGGAGTAGCCGGCAATGAAAAAGAAAGCTGCAGTTTTGATCGGTATGACCGCGCTGAGTCTGATCCTTTGTATCACGCCAGCTGCCGCAGACACGCTGCCTGCGGACGTAGTTCCGATTTCGGAGAACACTTCTTCTCAGAGTACGTCCTCTTCTTCGGAAAGCACTCAGCCCTCCGGCTCGTCTGCGGACAGTTCCGCGAGTGAGACGGGGAATCCCTCCCCCTCAAAGGACGGCCTGTCAAAGCCGATCACGGCTGATGCGAAAGTTTCGGAAGGGTACTATTATCTGTATCCGCAGCTGTCAAAAACCCGCGTGATCTCCATTCAGAGCGGAAGCAAAAAGGCAGGAGCCAATGCGTACCTGTATAAGAAAAGCAGCAGCGACAGCCAGCTGTTCTACATCAAGTCCGTGGGCGACGGCACGTATACCGTCAGGAACAAGAAGTCGGGCCTCGTTCTTGAGACGAAGGACGGAGGCGTCAAGGACAAGACCAACGTCCAGCAGGGTACCTATACCGGAGCGGTCTCGCAGAGATGGTACATTTTCAAAAAGGGAAATTATTATGTCTTCCAGTCGGCGGCGTCCAGGAAAGTTCTGAATATCAGCGGCGGCAAAGACAAGTCAAAAGCGAATGCCTGCATCCTGAAGTATTCCGCGTCCACTGCACAGAAATTCACACTGAAGAAGCAATCCGGCACACGGAAGTATAAAGTATCCACACGCCTTTGGGACGACAGCCGCGACTATGACATCATGACGAATATCATCGGCGCCGTGGAATCCGGAGGCCAGGTTTACGGCAACAGGGATTATACCTCTTACGAACCGCCCTACGCGAATACCTCAAACGAGGTGACGATCACGCTGGGATGGGCGCAGTTTTACGGTGAGGAAGCACAGACCCTGATCCGGAATATCTATAACAAGAGCCCCTCCAAGTTCAAGAAGATCGACAAGAAAGGCCGGATCCAGAAAGCGCTCAAAAAGAACTGGGTCTCCACGAGATGGAAGCCGAATTCCAAGGAGAAAAAAGTCCTGATCAAGCTGATCACTTCGGACATCGGAAAGAAGTGCCAGGACGATCTCTTCAAGGCCCAGATGACCGAATTTGTCGCGGAGTGCAAGAGATTGTATACGAATAATGCCTGGGGCGTTCATATGTACTGCCAGATCCGTCATCTGGGAGGATTCTCCGGAGTAAAGAGAATCTTCGACCGCTGCGGGGGAGACTATTCCCTTGACAGCATCATGAACGCGCTTCGCAAGGACCAGTCTGACGGAAGCAGCAGCAACCAGGTGGGAGACTCCCTGTTCTGGTCGAGGCACCAGAAGTGCTGTGAGTTTTTACAAAAGTACGCTGTATAACAAAGCATAAATGAACGCATCCGTTATCGCCCTGCTCCTGATCGCGGTTCTGATCGTCGCAGCATTCGCGCTGATGATCATAAGAGCGAAGAGAGCAGATGAAAACAATTTTGAAAAGAGTATTGCAGACAGCTGGGGAAAGATAAATCCCCGGCTCTTTTTGGTACAGGATCTGGAAAAGATCAGGGAATTCTCGGAGGCTGAACAGGACGCCTCCCCGGAGGGGTCTTCTGATTCCATTGATGCTATTACCGCAAAGGACATCGATCTGGATCTTGTTTTCTCCCAGATAGCGGGCAGTGTCATGTCTTCCCCGGGAGCGGAGGTTCTCTATGCATGGCTGCGGCATCCGCTTCTCAGGGAGTCTCTCCTTAAGCACAGAATCGAGCTGCAGGAATGCCTCGCGTCCGACGAGGAGGGCCGGAAGAAGATGCAGCGCGCCCTCTATGAGATCGGATTCCTCAAGGGGTCTTCCTTTTTCCATGACCTGAAGGAGCTTCAGTCCGCGGGCCTCATCGGCACCGGCAAATTCATTTTCTTAAGCGCTGCCACGGCCGCGGCGCTCATCCTGCTGTTT
>CACZQS010000243.1 GCA_902783325.1 uncultured Lachnospiraceae bacterium | reverse complement strand
ATCTATTCGCCAAACCGCAGTTTAACGAATAGATCTACTTGTCATAACTGGGATTTTATGGTAAACTCCACTACAGCCTCAGACATAAGCAGCTTCAGCTGCGGCATACATGCGAAGCATGGATGGTCTGTGGTCTGTTGCGGAAAGGCCCCGTGAATAATAACTCACAATTTACTGCTGCATGCAGACTTCCAGTTTTATGAATATCATTAACCGTCGTTTACTTCATTTCTTTTCATTCATATCCGGCATCTTAGCTGCTGTATTTATTTCAGCGGCTGTTTTTTGCTGCGTGCCTGCATACTGTGACACGCTGCTTGACATCGATGCAGAGACGCTTGATGCTTCCGATGATCTTTCCGACGAGTCTTCCTCTGCATTCGAGACCATAGAATCTACAACGGATATTCCCGTGATCAAAAAGATCTACCGCGCTGCCCGCATCACTTACAAGCTGAGGAAGTCTCCCGAATACACACCGGGCGCACCGCTCTATGTCATGATTGGGGATTCCTACATGGCCCAGTACAATTCCCTGCTTCCGAAAACGATTGCGGAAAAGCTTAAGCTCAGCGAGGCAAAAGGCGGCTATTATTCCTGCTGCCACAGCGGGTTCGGTCTGGCGAGGCAGAACAACCGTTCGTTTCTGGATCTGATTGATGCGCTGCCTTCGGATCCCAACGTGACCCATGTGCTGATTTTCGGAGGGGTTTATAACGACTGGAAGTACGGAAATGCTGACCGCTCCGAAGTGGAAAGCGCCATGAACGCTCTTGCAGAAAGGACCAGAAAGAAATTCCCGAATGCAAAGCTCATGTATGCGATCGGCAACTGGCATGTCAATCCCGGCTGCTGCACAGATGAAAGAAGCAAGCTGAGTGCCTCGAAATACCAGAAGCAGCTTCGGACAAGAATCCCCTGGTATAAGGAAGCCTGCCGCAAGAATCATATCCGGTATTTGTCAGGCGTGGAAAAGACTCTGCGAAAAGCAAAAAACTGCTCGTACTTCAGGGCGGACGGACATCATCCCACAAGGGAGGCCACCAAAAAGCTGGCTGCGAAGATCGCAAAGCTGATTAAGAAGCAAAAATAACCTTATACAAGGCTGTGTCAAAGATTGAAGCTTATAGAGATTAAAGGGAGCATCTGTAATCCTATGGCGGGACGAATCACTTATCACGAACAGACAGACAGAAACAATATTCTTAAGCTCCGGGAGATCCTTGCGGATCTCCCGCCGTTTGCAAAAGAATACTTCAGGGCGGCCGAGGCCACGACCAGCACGCGCACCCGGATCTCTTATGCCTATGATATCCGGGTCTTTTTCCAGTTTCTGAAAGACAACAACCCGCTGTATAAAAACAGGGAGCTGAAAGATTTCAGAATTGAGGAACTCGACCTGGTCACAGCCCATGATATTATCGAGTACATGGAATATCTGAAGCTCTACAGCAGCCCCCAGGAAGGCTCTCTAAGGCAGGATGTCATCACGAACGGGGAAAGAGGCCTTAAGAGGAAAATGTCGTCTCTCAGGAGCTTCTACGCGTTCTATTACAGGCATGAGATGATCTCCACGAACCCGACCGTGCTCATCGATATGCCGAAAATCCATGAGAAGGCGATTGTGAGGCTGGATGCCGGAGAAGTGGCTGCCCTTCTTGATTACATCGAAAACTGCGGGCAGACCCTGACCGGCCAGGCGGCCGTCTATTACAAAAAGACGAAGGAGCGCGATCTGGCCCTCATTACTCTCCTGCTCGGAACGGGAATCCGCGTGTCGGAATGTGTCGGACTCGATGTGGAGGACATTGATTTCCGAGAGATGCGGATCAAGGTTGTCCGCAAAGGAGGAAATGAGTCCTACGTCTACTTCGGGCCGGAAGTCGAAGCGGCCCTCCGCCGTTACCTCGAAATCCGCAAGACGATAGTCGGAGCTCCGGGCCATGAGCACGCTCTCTTCTACTCCGTCCAGCGCAAGCGCATGAACGTGCGCTCCGTGGAAAACCTCGTGGAGAAGTATGCATCCAGCGTGACGACTACAAAAAAAATAACTCCGCACAAGCTGCGGAGTACTTACGGCACGGCTCTTTACAGAGAGACCGGTGACATTTATCTTGTAGCGGACGTCCTCGGGCATAAGAACGTCGACACGACGCGCCGCCATTACGCGGCCATGGATGATGACCGCAGGCGAAGCGCCGCGTCGGCAGTCCATCTGAGAAAAGACTGAT
>CACZQS010000242.1 GCA_902783325.1 uncultured Lachnospiraceae bacterium | reverse complement strand
TGGCTCAGCGGTGGAGCACCACCTTGCCAAGGTGGGGGTCGCGGGTTCGATCCCCGTCTCGCGCTCGAGGGAGGGTTCCGGATTTGCCTTTGTCAGGCGGGTTCGGGGCTTTCTTTTTTTACAGCAAGTCAGTCGTGCTTTTATGAGGGGAAATCACATGAAGATATTCAACAGCCTGACAATGACTAAGCAGGAGTTTGTCCCGATCGAACCGGGCAAGGTCAGTATGTACGTCTGCGGACCGACCGTTTACAACCTGATTCATATCGGCAACGCGCGCCCCATGATCGTCTTCGACACCTTCCGCAGGTACCTCGAACACAAAGGTTATGAAGTAAACTATGTATCGAACTTCACGGACGTCGATGACAAAATCATCAAGGCTGCGATCGAGGAAGGCGTGAGCCCGGAGGAGATTGCGCAGCGCTATATCGCGGAGTGCAAGAAGGACATGGAGGCGATGAATGTAAAGCCTGCCACCACGCATCCCCAGGCGACGCTGGAGATCGACGGCATGATCGCGATGATTCAGGAGCTGATCGAAAAGGGACATGCCTATGAGAAAAACGGCACGGTCTATTTCTCTACAAGGAGCTTCCGGGATTACGGGGAGCTCTCCCACAAAAACCTGGATGACCTGCGGAGCGGCTTCCGCGACCTGAAGGTGAGCGGAGAGGAGGAGAAAGAGGATCCGCTGGATTTCGTTCTCTGGAAGCCGAAGAAAGAAGGCGAGCCCTTCTGGCCTTCACCCTGGAGCGACGGCCGCCCCGGCTGGCACATCGAGTGCTCTGTCATGGCAAAGCGCTATCTGGGCGACACAATTGATATCCATGCGGGCGGCGAGGATCTGATCTTCCCGCACCATGAGAATGAGATCGCCCAGTCCACATGCGCAAACGGCGTACCCTTTGCCCGCTACTGGATGCACAACGCATTTTTGAATATCGATAACAGGAAGATGTCCAAATCCCTCGGGAACTTCTTTACCGTGCGTGACATTTCGCAGAAATACGACCTGCAGGTGCTCCGCCTCTTTATGCTGAGCGCGCATTACCGCAGTCCGCTTAACTTCAGCGCGGAGCTGATGGAATCCGCAAAGGCTTCTCTCGAGAGGATCCGCAACGCGGCGGCAAGACTCCGGGATCTCGTTGAAAACGGAACCGATGCAGTTCTTGCGGAATCAGAAAAAGCTGTGCTCCGGGAAGCAAACGGCTTTACAGCAAAATTTGACGAGCGCATGGATGACGACAATAACACGGCGGATGCACTCTCTGTCGTATTTGATCTGGTCCGCTTCGCCAACACCAATGTTCCGGACGGGGCGCCGAAGGAGCTCGCGAAGGGAGTGCTGGATGTACTTCTTACACTTACGGACGTGCTCGGCCTCATCGTGCTTACTGAGAAAGAGAATCTGGATGAGGAGATCGAGGCTCTGATCGAGGCCAGACAGGCGGCGAGGAAGGCGAAGGATTTCGCCACCGCGGACCGCATCCGGGATGAGCTCAAGGCCAAAGGCATCGAGCTGCTTGATACGCGCGAGGGTGTGAAGTGGAAGAGAATCTGAACAGGGAAACGATCCGGCAGTTTGTGCCGGGTATGACGGAAGAGACGGCGGGGAGTTACTCCCCGCTTGTGCTCGCTTTTACAGGGGATGCCGTCTATGAGCTCGCTGTGAGGACGATGCTTGTGTGCCGCGGCAACGCCAGACCAGCTGCCTTAAATGCCAGGAAGGCCCGCCTCGTAAAAGCATCGGCGCAGTCCAGCGTGATGGAAGTGATCGAGGGACTGCTTACCGAAGAGGAGGAGGCCGTTTACAGACGCGGCCGCAATGCGAAATCCTATACGATGGCGAAAAATGCGACCGTGGGAGACTACCGCCGCGCCACCGGATTCGAGGCGCTGATCGGATATTTATATCTGTGCGGCAGGATGGAGAGGATGTTTTTCCTGATCGAAGAGGGACTTAAGGGAATCGGAGAAGGTGAAAAGTAACAAAAGGACGGACAACGAAGATGAGTATGGACAGGATAGAAGGAAGAAATGCCGTGCTGGAGGCTTACCGCTCCGGCCGCTGCGTTGACAAGCTGTTTGTGCAGGAACACCTGCAGGACGGACCCGTGCGGACGATTCTGCGGGAAGCTAAGAAAGCAGGAACCATCGTCAGTTTTGTCAAAAAGGAGCGGCTCGACGAGATGTCGGAGACGGGACATCATCAGGGCGTGATTGCCCAGGTCGCGGCCTATGAATATGCTTCGGTCGAGGAGATCTGGCGCAGGGCGGAGGAGAGAAACGAGGCTCCGTTTTTCATCCTGCTTGACGGGATCGAAGATCCCCATAATCTGGGAGCCATCATCAGGACGGCCTGTCTGGCCGGGGCCCACGGGGTGATCGTCCCGAAGCACAGGGCGTCCGGACTCACGGCCACGGTTGTGAGAGCTTCCGCCGGAGCCCTCAATTACATACCGGTCGCAAAGGTCACGAATCTGAAGCAGACGATGGACCAGCTCAAGGAGAAGGGAATCTGGTTTGTTTGTGCGGATATGGGCGGAGAGCGCATGTACGACCTGAATCTCACAGGGCCGATCGGACTTGTCATCGGCAGTGAAGGGGAAGGCGTAAGCCGGCTCGTCCGGGAGAACTGCGATTATACGGCTTCGATCCCGATGCGCGGGGAGATTGATTCTTTAAATGCCTCTGTCGCGGCCGGCGTCCTCATGTACGAGATCGTGAGGCAGAGAACGTCCGCGCTGTAAAAAAGAATTGCGGGGGATTTCATGCAAAGATTTGAAAATGAGACCGACGAAGCGATGGTGCGTCTTGCGCAGGAGGGCAATGAGGAGGCAGTGGATTATCTTCTTACGAAGTACAAGCCTCTGGTCCTGAAGCTGAGCAGGGCGCGCTTTCTTGCGGGAGGAGAAAAAGAAGACCTCATCCAGGAGGGGATGATCGGGCTTTATAAGGCGGTCCGTGATTACAATACGGATACGGGGGCGCGCTTTTCGACGTTTGCCGCATTGTGCATAGACAGGCAGATGCTTCACGCGATTGAAGCCTCGCTGCGGGAGAAAAACCAGCCGCTGAATAATTCCGTCTCCCTGACGGACGAGGAATGGGAGCTCGCGGGCGAGGTGCCCTCTCTCAGCCCCGAGTCCATCGTGGTCGGACAGACCGCGTTCAGCGAGAGGATCGCCCGGCTGCGGGAGAGCTTAAGCCCCATGGAGAATTCTGTTCTGGATCTCTATCTGGACGGGCACGGGTACAAGGAGATTGCCCGGATCCTCAGGAAGGAGCCGAAGGCCATCGACAACGCATTTCAGAGAATCCGGAAGAAGTCCCGCCTGTGAGCAGGAATCCCCGGCAAGGGGGCCCGATACCGGCTGTAATTTTAATATAAGTCAAAGAAATGAGAAGATAATACAAAAATCGGAAAACCTTATCGTAGACTTGAACGCTCCGTTGGCGCTATGCTGATTGTGTAGACAAAAGGTCTGGCGGATGCAGGCCGATCCGCACATACAAACGCTTTAATGGAGGAGGACGAGTCATGAAAAGGAGAATATTGCAGTGCACAAAAGACGGGAGACCGATCAGGCTTTACGGGAGTATCCGCGAGGCGGAGAAGGAGTACCATATCACGCACATTTCCATGGTCTGCCGGGGAAAGCGCCGGTCTGACGGCGGCTTTGTCTGGTACTATGTCGAGGATATGGACAACAGGGAAAAGGCGGAAGAC
>CACZQS010000241.1 GCA_902783325.1 uncultured Lachnospiraceae bacterium | reverse complement strand
TCTTATGTCATGCAGCCTTATAAGATGGTGAAAGACCTGCGGACCAATGAAGAAACCGGTAATGTCGATGCCGTGATGAACGGAGCCATCGATATTTTCATCAACGCCTATCTCAAATGGCTTGCCATTTCACGCAAGCCTGCCTGACAGGCTTTTCCCTGATGCAAGCAAGGGCGTATCTGAAGAGGTTCCTGAAAGATACGCCCTTTTATTATTATCGACCTGTGCGGCGACCGGTACGAGGCACCGCACAGGTCGGGTATTATGGCAGGGCTGTCCGAAGAAGTCAACTGACGATGACCGGCAGTCCGCCGTGGGGCAGAGTTACGGCTGAGCCTTCCTCTGCCCGGTTGGCAGAGGCGCTGACAGTTGGATGCCGCCTTGCGGTGACGGCGCCTTTACCCTGTAGAAGGAATCAGGAGGTTGCCATGGACGTTAAAATCAGAGTGCTGAAGAGACGGGCGGCCAATGCTCTCAGCGGCCATATGGGAAACGCGATCCTGGGAATGCTGGCCGTTTTTGCGGTCCATGTGGCAGGAAGTATGCTGGCATCGGGCCTTTTTTCAGGCACGGATATGCTGAACATTGTCCTGCAGCAGGTCTTTTTGTTCATTTTTTCCCTGGTCGCCGCGATCATTTCCGCGGGAATGTCCTACATGTATCTGAATATGGCCAGGCAGAAAGAACATACTCTTTTTGATCTGTTTCATTTTTTCCGGAACGAGCCGGACAGAGTGATCATTGCCGCCTTTGTGATGGCGCTGATCGATCTGATCGTCTCGATCCCCTATTATTATTACGGGCTGACAGCGGATCCGGGGTCAAATATGGAAGAAGAGCTCGAATACATGCTGATCACCATGATCCTGCTGCTTCTTGCACAGGCCTTGAATACGATCCTGACAGCTCCCTTTACCCTGTCCTTTTTCCTGCTGTCCGATCATCCGGACATGAACGGCATTGAGGCTTTGAAACAGAGTGCCCGGCTGATGAAGGGGAATATACTGCGGTTCCTCCTCCTGCTGCTGAGCTTTTTACCGATGATCATACTGTCGGTCATTACCTTTTATATCGCGCTGCTTTGGGTGGTCCCGCTGATGGAAATGTCCCGGACCGTATTCTATCTCAAGATCCTTGAGTACAGGGAGCGGGAACGGCCGGAGGTCATTACGGATCCTGCCGGAGACTTGTAAATACGCGTGGATTGAAACAGGAGTAATCGTTATTATGGATATCATTGCAATTATCGCACAGGAACTGAACGTTGGTGCCGGCCAGGTCGAGGCGGCTGTGAAGCTGATCGATGAGGGGAATACGATCCCGTTTATCTCCCGTTACCGGAAAGAGGTTACAGGGAGTCTCAACGATGAACAGCTCAGGAATCTGTCTGAAAGGCTGGGATATCTCAGAAACCTGGAGGAGAAAAAAGCCCAGGTGCTGAGCAGTATTGAGGAGCAGGGCAAGCTGACTCCCGAGCTGCGTGCCCAGATCGAAGCCGCACAGACTCTGGTGGTCGTTGAGGATCTTTATCGTCCGTATCGTCCAAAAAGACGGACACGGGCGTCGATTGCAAAAGAACGGGGGCTGGAGCCCCTGGCAGATATCCTTATGCTTCAGCGGATCGCACGGCCTATGGAGGAGGAAGCGGCCGCCTATGTGTCGGCGGAAAAAGAGGTTCCCACTGTCCTGGATGCTCTGAACGGCGCCAGAGACATTGTGGCGGAGCGCATTTCGGATGAGCCCATGTACCGCTTCCGGATCCGCAAGATGACCATGGACATGGGTGTTTTGAAAGCCAGCGCCAAAAACCCCGCGGAGAGCTCCGTCTATGAGATGTATTACGATTTTGAGGAACCGGTGAAAAAACTGGCCGGCCATCGGATACTGGCGCTGAATCGTGGTGAGAAGGAAAAGATCCTGACTGTCCGTCTGGAGGCTCCGGTTGACGAGATTCTCCGTTATCTGAATTATAAGACCATTATCAGGGACAACCCATACACCACGCCTCTTCTGAAGGAAGCTGTGGCGGACAGCTACCAACGGCTGATCGCTCCGGCGATAGAGAGGGAGATACGCAGTGATCTTACGGAAAAAGCGGAGGAGGGAGCCATCAAGGTATTCGGAAAAAATCTTGAGCAGCTCCTCCTCCAGCCGCCGATTTCGGGAAAGACCGTGCTTGGCTGGGATCCCGCGTTCCGGACAGGCTGCAAGCTGGCGGTTGTGGATCCTACGGGGAAGGTGCTGGATACTACTGTCGTCTATCCCACGGCCCCGACAAATGAGACAAAGATCCGGGCAGCCAAGGATAAGGTGATCTCCATGATCGACCGGTATGGAGTCGATCTGATCTCGGTCGGAAACGGGACGGCTTCGCGAGAATCCGAGCAGGTGATCGTGGAGATGCTCAGGGAGATCCCGCAG
>CACZQS010000240.1 GCA_902783325.1 uncultured Lachnospiraceae bacterium | reverse complement strand
TTAAGGAGAATGCCGATTCGGTCAAGATGATACTCGGGTTTCCTGTTCTGAGTGTGGAGTATACCGCAGATCTTCTCAACAGTCCGGTTTACATACAGCAGGTACTTCATGAGTTTATATCGATGCAGCGCCAGACATACTGGGGTGGCGACATTTATCGTGAATCCGGCAATACGGCGATCATACGGCTGGATACCTTTATGCCGGATGAGGCTGCGTGGGATCTCTATTACAAGGGAGAAGGGGAGTTCCCTGAGGACAGCCTCGGAATTGTGATATCGGGGCTGAAAAAAGCGTCCGAGAACCCGGAAATTGAAAATGTCATTTTTGATCTGAGCTGCAACAGCGGAGGAAGTCCTGATGTGATGATGGCAATCCTGGAGGCGGCTACAGGTCAGACCCAGCTCTACGGCATTCACAAGCTGACAGACAGGAATATGACATTTACCTTTGAAGCGGACACGAATTTCGACGGGGTCTATGATGAGAAGGACAAAGACGTCAGATATGATTTCAACTACGGTGTTCTGGTTACCCGGCATGCCTTCTCCTGCGGCAATCTGTTTCCGATCATCATCCAGGAAGCCGGCGCCGTACTGATCGGTGAGCCGAGCAGCGGCGGATCCTGCTGTGTACAGGTGGGAACTGACGCGCAGGGGTTCAGCTATATGATGTCCAGCGCCCAGTGGCAGCTGACGGACAGCAGCGGCGAGACCGTAGAGGGAGGCTGCAGCATCGATATTCCGATCGAGGCCGAGCCCGCCAATGCGGCAGTAGATGCTATTCTGGGCATATTGGGCGCCGGAGAGGGAGTTCCCAATTACGAAAAATACTTCGATGATGCCTATCTTTCGGAACTGATGAACGACTATTTCGAAACGGAGGCGGAGGAGCTTCCGGCAGCGTGAAAAGGCGGCAAAATGAAAAAATATGTTTTCACAGGAGAAAAACGATCCGCGCTGGAAAGCCTGAGGCAGCCGTTTGCCATCTACCAGTTCATTGACAAGAGAGTTGTTACGCTGCTTTTGTCTGACGGTTTTTGTGAACTCTTCGGATACACGGATCGCGGCGTGGCCCTCTACGACATGGATCACGACATGTATAAGGACACACATCCCGATGATGTCGCCCGGATTGCCAGCGCCGCGGTACATTTTGCCACTGAGGGCGGCAGGTATGAAGTCATCTACCGGACCCGGAAGAGAGACAGCTCTGATTATATTATCATCCATGCCACTGGGGAACACGTGTATACGGAGGAGGGAATCCGGCTTGCGCAGATATGGTACACAGATGAAGGAATCTATGCGGGGGACAATGCGGCAGCGGATTTTCAGATCAGTCAGTCCTTAAGCAACGCACTTTACGAGCAGAGCCTTATCAAAAACAGTCAGTATGATTTCCTGACCGGTCTGCCGAACATGACTTACTTTTTTGAGCTTGCTGATGCCCAGAAAGAAGTTATCATGGAAAACGGCGGCCAGCCGATGCTGCTGTACATTGATTTCAGCGGCATGAAATTCTTCAATGCGAAGCATGGATTTGAGGAAGGGGATAAGATCCTTCAGTCCTTTGCCAGACTGCTGGTCCGCACATTCAGCAATGAGAGCTGCTGCCGCATCGGAGCGGATCATTTTGCCGCGATAACCGAGGGGACGGGGCTGGAGGATAAACTGAACAGCATCATCAGTGAGTTTGGAGAACTGTACGGCGGAAAGACACCTCCTGTTCATGTGGGAATCTATCCTTACCGGATGGAGGATATCCCGGTCAGCGCTGCCTGCGACAGGGCGAAGCTTGCCAGCAGAGCGCTCGGAGGCTCCTATATCTCCGGCTTCAGTTATTACAGCGCCGCGCTTCGTGAAGACGCGCTGATGAGGCAGTATGTGATTGAGAACTTTGATACTGCCTTGCGGGAAAAATGGATTCAGGTTTACTTCCAGCCGATTGTCCGCTCCGTGAATGGAAAGGTCTGTGATGTCGAGGCCTTATCGAGATGGGTTGATCCTGAAAAAGGCGTTCTGTCCCCGGCAAAGTTTATACCGACACTGGAGGATGCGGGACTGATATACAGGCTTGATCTGTACATGCTTGACAGGGTCCTGGAAACGCTTAAGGTACAGATGGCCTGCGGCTTCCCGGTCAGCCCCCATTCCATCAACATCTCGCGCTCCGACTTTGACGCCTGCGATATTGTCGAGGAAATCCGCAAGCGGGTGGATGAGGCGGGAGTCAGCCGGAACAGGATCACGGTTGAGATTACGGAGAGCGTGATCGGCAGCGACATGGAATTCATGAAGGCGCAGGTGGAGCGTTTCCAGGAGCTCGGTTTCGGTGTATGGATGGATGATTTCGGCAGCGGCTATTCTTCCGTGGAGGTCCTGCAGAATATCAAATTTGACGTGATCAAGTTCGATATGAGCTTCCTTCGAAAACTAGACGAGGGCAGTGACGGGAAGATCATTCTGACGGATCTGATGCGGATGGCGACATCTCTGGGCGTCGATACGGTCTGTGAAGGCGTGGAGACGGAATCACAGGTGCGCTTCCTGCAGGAAATCGGATGCTCGAAGCTTCAGGGCTTCTTCTTCAGCAAACCGATCCCGTTCGATAAGATCCTGGAGAAACGCGAGAAAAAGTCTCTGCTGGAAAATGAAAACCCGAATGAATCCGACTATTATGAGAGCATAGGGAGGGTGAACCTCTTTGATCTTGGCGTAATTGCCAATGAAGAAGTGGACGC
Organism: uncultured Lachnospiraceae bacterium; assembly: GCA_902783325.1. Classification (GTDB taxonomy): domain Bacteria; phylum Bacillota; class Clostridia; order Lachnospirales; family Lachnospiraceae; genus Chordicoccus. The sequence continues at coordinate 1,087 of CACZQS010000240.1, read as the reverse complement.
CCTGCATCAGAACTTTAATTCCATTCCGATCGCTATTCTCGAGGTCAATGGGGACGAAGCCAGATATGTGCGCAGCAACCGCGCCTATCAGGAGTTTGTAAAGAGGTTCTTTAATATTGACATACTGAAAGATCAGGTCGACTTTGTGAGCTCTGCTGAATATGGAGAAGCATTTATCTCGGCAGTAAAGCAGTGCTGCAGCAGCGGCAGCCGTGTGTTTTTTGATGAGAAGATGCCTGACGATACAATCGTCCATTCCTTTGTGCGGAAGATCAGCGTCAATCCGGTTACAGGCAGTACGGCGGTTGCCATCGCGGCCCTTTCCATCACGGAACCGGATGAAAGAACAACTTATGCGGATATTGCGATAGCTCTCGCGGCCGATTACTATAATATCTATGTGATTGACCTGGATACCGACGCGTATACCGAATATGCATCCAGAATCGGCGGTGAAGAACTGACGGTGGTCCGTCACGGAGAGGACTTCTTTGAATCTGCCAGACGTGATACGATGACCCGCATCTATGAGGATGATCAGGAGCCGTTCCTGGCATTGTTTACAAAAGAGCATGTCCTTAAGGATCTGGACAGCCAGGGCGTATTTACGACCATCTATCGTCTGACCGATACCGGCAAGCCCATGTATGTCAATATGAAGATCACCAGGATGCGCGGAAACAACCGCATCATCCTGGGAATCAGTATTATCGACCCGCACATAAAGCAGGAGGAGCAGCAGAAAGGGCGCAGCGCCAATTAAGCTTTTTCCGCATGTCCGGCCGCAGAATCGTCTTTTGGCGGGGATCCGGAGAAAACCGGCGTTTTTCGAATAAAGAGAGCAAGCAGCAGTGCCTGTGCCGCCTGAGAGATCAGCGTACTGGTCCACACTCCGTAGATTCCCCATTTGAATACCAGGACCGTCAGGATGACCAGAAGCAGATTGACGCAGGAGAATCCGATGATACTGCATATCATGACCTCTTTCATCTTTCCGACACCCTGCAGGCATCCGGTATTGATAAACTTGAGGGTCTGGAAGATTGCAATGACGCCGATGAATATCGAAGAAATCCCGCCCATGGAG
>CACZQS010000239.1 GCA_902783325.1 uncultured Lachnospiraceae bacterium | reverse complement strand
ACGGAGCGTCCCCGTACCATTTACACATTGACTCACATATACACCCGTGATACCATGACATATGAAAACGATGTCACATCGCGGAGGATTCTATGAATATCGGCGACATTGCAGACATAGCGGGAGTCTCCCGCGCAGCAGTATCCCGTTATCTCAATAACGGCTATGTCAGCGCGGAAAAACGCGAGCGCATCCGCCGGGTCATAGAAGAAACCCATTACATGCCGTCTGTCCAGGCACAGACACTGCGCACAAAAAAGACGAGGCTGATCGGCGTCGTCCTGCCCCGAATCAATTCAGATCCCATATCGAGCGTCGTAGAAGGCATAGGAGCCGTGCTGCACGAGCATGGCTATAACATGCTGCTCGCGTCCACAGATGAATCCCCCGACAAGGAGCTGGATTTCCTTCGCATTTTTTCAAAAAACCGCGTGGACGGAGTCATCCTCGTCGCCACGGTATTCACGGACGTTCACCTCGAGATCCTGTCCCAGATGAAGATCCCCGTGGTCATCGTCGGGCAGAGGCTGGAAGGCTACGTCTCCGTCTACCACAGCGACTATGAGGCGGCCTGCGCCCTGACCCGCTGCGTCCTCGAAAGCGGCCGGAAGCGCATAGGCTACATCAGCGTCATCAAAGAGGACGTCGCTGTGGGACAGAAGCGGTGGCAGGGTTTCTGTGACGTGATGGCGGAAGCGGGCCTTCCCGTACCCGATGAGCCCGTGATCGCGGATTTTTCCATGAAATCCGGATTTGAGAAAATGGCGGAGCTCCTGAGCAGACAGCCTGACGCGGACGCGGTCATCTGCGCCACGGACGACATCGCCCTCGGCGCGATGCAGTATCTGAAAAAACAGGGGAAGCGGATCCCGGAGGACGTGGCTCTGGCCAGCTTCGGCGACAATGTGCTCGCCTCCGTGACGACCCCGGACCTCACAACCGTTCACTATTATTACAGGACGAGCGGCGAAGAAGCAGCCGCGAAGATCCTCGCACTCCTGGAAGGAACGAAACTCGCGGAAAAGGAGCTTAAGCTCGGCTTCGAACTGAAGCTGCGCGGCTCGACATGAGCAGCATGATCCGGGACGAAGCTGGGGACTTATGAGTCCACTTAAGTCAAAGTTGGATAAAGTAAGAGGCAACGTACAAGAAAAAGGAGAGGGAAGCATGATCGACGAGAAATGGGAGGCCGCCTTCAAAGACCGGCTGAAGAATCACTACGACGAACTGAAATGGCTCTATTTCGAGCTGTACCACGGAGACCGCCAGGCCTTCGATTACTTCTGCACCATGCTCCACGACTTCTACGCGGAGCGCCCGGCCGAGCTCAAGACCTGGGACGGCATCCGGGATGCCATCCCAAACTGGTACAAAGGAAATGAGATGCTCGGCGAGGTCATGTACGTAAATGCATTTGCCGGGAATCTGAAGGGTGTAAAGAGCCACCTCGACTACCTGGCCGAGAGCAGGGTCAATTATCTGCATCTCATGCCCCTCCTCGAGAGCCCGAAGGGCCGCAGCGACGGCGGCTACGCCGTCTCGGACTTCCGGAAGGTGGAGCCCGATCTCGGGACCATGGAAGACCTGAAGGACCTCTCATTTGAGTGCCACAAGAGAGGAATCAGCGTCTGCCTCGACTTCGTCATGAACCACACGAGCGAGGACCACGAGTGGGCGGTAAGAGCGAGAAAGGGCGAGCTGGAGTACCAGGACCGCTATTTCTTCTTCGACAACTGGGAGATCCCGAACCAGTTCGAGCGCACCGTCCCGCAGGTGTTCCCCACCACCGCCCCCGGCAATTTCTCCTGGTGCGAAGAAGCCGGGAAGGTCGTGATGACGACATTTTACCCGTATCAGTGGGACCTCAATTACGCGAACCCCGTCGTCTTCAACGACATGACCGCGAACATGCTCTATCTGTGCAATCACGGCGTGGACATCATCCGTCTCGACGCAGTGCCCTATATCTGGAAGACCCTCGGCACGTCCTGCCGGAATCTGCCGCAGGTCCACACGCTAGTCCGTCTCATGCGCATGGCCGCGGAGATCGTCTGCCCCGGCACGATGCTGCTCGGCGAGGTCGTGATGGAGCCGTCCAAGGTGGTCCCGTATTTCGGCACGGTCGAGAAACCCGAGTGCCACATGCTCTACAACGTCACGACGATGGCCAGCACCTGGCACTCCGTCGCCACGAGGGACGTGCGCCTTCTCCGCCACCAGCTGGAGACCGTCTTCGCTCTCCCGAAGGAATACACCTTCCTCAATTACCTGCGCTGCCACGACGACATCGGCTGGGGACTCGACTACGATTTCCTGGGCAGATTCGGCATGGAGCAGATTGCGCACAAGAAATATCTGAACGATTTTCTTACTGGAAAATGGCAAGGCTCCGACGCCCGCGGCGAACTCTATAACGACGACCCGACGCTCGGCGACGCGAGACTCACCGGCACGACGGCCTCTCTGTGCGGCATCGAGACCGCCGTGTACGAGGAGGATCCCGCCAAGCTGGACAGGGCGGTCCGGCTGGACATCATGCTGCACGCATTTCTCTTTACGCAGAGCGGCATCCCGGTCATCTACAGCGGCGACGAGATCGGCCAGCTGAATGACTACGGCTATCATGACGACCCGCTCCGCTATGACGACAGCCGCTATCTCCACAGAGGTAATCTCAACTGGGATGACGTGGCAAAGCGCAACGATCCCGCGACGCGGCAGGGCCGCCTCTACGAGGCGATCTCGAAGCTCGAGAAGATCAGAAGGAGCAATCCGGTCTTCGAGGGAGAGGCGGACATCTGGATCGTGGAGCCCTACAACGACCACATCCTCGGCATCGGCCGCTACTACGGCGGACAGAAGCTGATCGCCCTCTTCAACTTCAGCGATACGGACCAGACCGCGTGGGTCAACGAAGTCGAAGACTACGTGGACCTCATGACCGGGCAGCCCCGGCCCGCGAAGGGCGTCGGGATCCGGGCGTTTGACTTTGCCTGGCTGCTGACCTCCTTCACAAAGACGCTGCCGAAGAAGATCCACAAGGCGCCGAAGATGCCGGAAGAGCCGGCAAAGGCGGAGAAGAAGACTGCTAAAAAAGCAGCTAAGCCGGCTAAGGAAGCCAAAAAAGAGACAGCCGCAAAACCGGCCAAGCCGGCTAAGGAAGCAAAAAAAGAAACTGCCGTAAAACCGGGCGCAGAGAAAAAGGCCGAAAAGGCAGCAGAGAAAGCTGCGGAACCCAAGCCGGATGCAGCAAAAGAGGATTAAATTTGCAGCCGTACTGCATTATCCGGATTCTCCGGATAAAGAGTACTTCTGGTATAAGAGGAGTGAATTGCTATGTCACCTGTCTATCTGATTTTGATAATAATTTTATGTGCCGCGGTGCTCGGAATCATCTTCTTCATCCTGTACAGGAGGAAGAAAATGGGAGGAATGGCGCCTGACGGGGATTCCGATACGGAATTCTTCAGCGGCGGGATGCCCGAACCCGCGGACATGACCGGCAAGCTCATCAGCAGGATTGTCATGAGCTGTGACGCCGGCGAAGTCCACGCGCCCTGCGAAGGCAAGATCAGGAGCTACACGGAGATCCCGGACGAGACCTTTGCCTCGGGAGTCCTGGGCGAGGGCGTAGGCATCGAACCGAGCGATGACAGCGTGTACGCGCCATTTGACGGGACAATATCATCTGTATCCGATGCCAAGCACGCCATCGGCATCACCGGCCCGGGCGGCATGGAGCTGCTCATCCATGTCGGCGTCGACACGGTCTCAATGAACGGAGAAGGCTTCAACCTGTTCGTAGAGGAAGACGACAGAGTCAAGGCCGGCCAGAAGCTGATGCAGTTCGACCGCAAGAAGATCGCCGCCGACGGCCACCCGGACATTATCGTGGTTCTTATGACCAACTCGTCAGACATGACCCATTTTAAGGTAAGCTATTAATCTCTGATGTGGGATACATACCCGCATCAGAGGCTAAAAGCTTGCCTCCCTCCTACCCTCATCCCTCAGGAGACCACCATGGAAATCTACACCGGCGAAATAAGCTGCAGCGGCATCGCCATAGGCCGAATCGCCGAACTGAGCAGACACGAAACCCTCATCCGCAGAACCTGCGCTGAAGACCCCGCAGCCGAGACCGCGCGCTACCGCGCGGCGAAGGCTGAGTCCCGGACTGAACTTGAAGCTCTTAAAACAAAGGCAGCAGAAGAAACCGGCAAATCCGGGGCGGACCTCTTCAAAGCGCACATCATGCTTCTCGACGAATTCGACGAGCGCGTGGAGAACCTGATCCTCACTCAGAATGTATCCGCTGAATATGCCGTGTCCGAAGCCGGAAGCAGCATGGCAGCGGTCTTTACAGCCATGGATGACAATCCCTATATGCAGGCCCGTGCCTCCGACATAAAAGACCTGGCTGACCGGGTGATCCGTGCTTTGAACCGGGGAGACAATTCCGGCGGCGAAGCAATCCCGGCCGGAGCCATTTTCACAGAAAAAATCATCCTTGCGGCGGATGACCTCGCCCCGAGCGAGACCGTACAGATCGATAAGGAAGGAATCGCGGCATTTGTCACAAGAGAGGGATCAACAAATTCCCACACTGCGATTCTGGCCCGCACCATGAATATACCGGCCCTGTGCCAGACACCCCTCCCCAAAGAAGCTGCAGGAAAACTTGGAATCGTCGACGGAACCAAGGGCGTGCTCTACGTGGATCCCGATGAGGAGACGCTCACGAAATACCGCGAAAAGATGGAAGGCGAGGAAAAAAAGCAGCAGCTTCTGGCGGAACTGAAAGGCAAGGAGACGGTCACGAGATCCGGACGGAAGGTCCGCCTCTGCGCCAATATCAGCGGCATCGATGACATTCCAAGTGCTCTCGAGAGCGACGCCGCCGGCATCGGCCTTTTCCGCTCCGAATTCCTGTATCTGGAAAATGACACGTTCCCGTCGGAAGAGGAGCAGTTCCTGGCGTACCGCACCGCGGCGGAGAAAATGGCGGGCAGGGAGGTCGTCATCCGCACACTGGACATCGGCTCGGACAAGCAGATCTCGGGCTTCGGACCGGACTTCGGTGAGAACCCCGCGCTCGGCTGCCGGGCGATCCGCTTCTGTCTGACCTACGAGGATATCTTCCGGACGCAGCTCCGCGCGCTGTACCGCGCCTCACATTACGGCTGCATCGCAATCCTGATTCCGATGATCATTTCAAAATGGGAAGTGGCCCGCGTGAAGGAAATCTGCGGGGAAGTGAAGGCAGAGCTCGACGCACAGGGGCTGCCTTACCAAGACGTCCGCACCGGCATCATGATCGAGACCCCGGCCGCGGTTCTCATGGCTGACGAACTGGCTGAGACGGCGGATTTCTTCAGCATCGGCACCAACGACCTGACGCAGTACACCCTTGCCGCCGACCGCCGGAACCAGAGAATCAGCCGTTTCTTTGACGACCATCATCCCGCCGTCCTCAAGGCCATCCGCATGACCGTCGAAGCCGCCCATCGCCACCATATCCCCGTCAGCATCTGCGGCGATCTCGCCACAGACACCGCCCTCACCGAAACCTTCGTGCGCATGGGCATAGACGAGCTCTCCATGAGCCCGTCGTCCATCCTTCCGATGCGAAAGCTTATCAGGGAGATGGAGTAACAGAAATGGGTTTGACAGAGGTGAGGGATATGACAGCGGGGACTGTCATATCTGTTTACATAACTCCCGAAACCCCCTGCAGCACAACCCCCGAAAGCGTCGCGAGGCAGTAAAGCAGCAGCGCAATCAGGGCGCTCTCCTTCTTGCTGCGGTTCATGCGGAACAGCACGATCAGCCCGAGCCCGGCCGCGGAGCACAATCCCGCAATCGCCGACCCGAAGCTGATGACGCCGTCGATATACAGCTGCGTCAGAATCACCGACGCCGCGCAGTTCGGGATGAGCCCGATCAGCGCCGCCAGAGCCGGCTGGAAAACCGAATTCGCCAACAGTACGCGCGAGACATTTTCCATGCCGATCAGCTCAAACAGCAGATTCAGCCCCAACGTGAACAGGAAGAGAACCAGCAGCACCTCCGCCGTGTGCCGGATCGCCGGGAGCAGAATGCCGTGCCCTTCCTCGTGGCAGCCGCAGTGAGTGCACAGATGGCTGATCTCTTTTCTGGGCAAATGCCTCCGCCGCCGGTAAGCGCTCTCCGCCGCAAGCACCAGATAGCCGGCCGTGATCCCGAGAATCACCTTCGTCAGGATGATCAGTCCCACATCCTGTATGCGCCCGGGGTTGGAGAGCAGGATGATCACCGCCTCATCCGAGGTTGACATAAAAACGGCAATCAGCGTGCCGAGTGTGATCACTCCGCCCGAGTAGAATTCCGCGGCCATAATGGAAAATCCGCACTGCGGCACACAGCCGAGCAGCGAACCCGCCAGAGGCCCTAACCCGCCCGCACTCGCGAGCGTCTTATTCATTTTTTCCGATACGTGGTGCTCCAGCGCCTCCAGTAGGAGAAAGGCCACGAAGAGAAACGGCAGATCCTTCAGGCAGTCCAGCACCGCATCCAATAATACGTCCCAAAACATAGCCTTCGTATTATAGCACATTCCGCTTCAGTGTGTGTTATGTTTTCCTCAATCCCGATTTCATGCTATAATCATT
>CACZQS010000238.1 GCA_902783325.1 uncultured Lachnospiraceae bacterium | reverse complement strand
TTCAGGAAGGATTCCTTTGAAGAAATCATCTTTTCCGAGACGGACCAGGGAAGGGAAGGAGTCATCTGCGCGGCGGAACGGAAATCGTCCTCAGGAAGATCCCTGATGAAAGCGGCAAGAACTTCCGCAAGACGCAGATCCCAGTCGTCGCTTTTGCTGTTGTCAGAGGGCAAAGAGCCGTCTTTCTCTGACATGCCGGCCTCAAAGAGTACCAGCTTTACGCTCGAGAAACGCCTCAGTGCAGCCAGCTGCAGTCCCACAGCGCTTGCATTTAAGGGAGATAGAAGTGCGTCCCTTGCGCCAGGCACAAACAGACCCAGTGCCTCGGCGCGGGCAGCCGTGAATTTCTTTCCTTCACTCATGAGGGCGCGGACCTGCTTCTGATAGGGAAGCGGCTCACGAAACAGAAACATGGAAATCTCTTCGAGTAAGGGCTGCGAAAGACCCGACACAGGAACCGCAATACGGGAGATGCACGAAATCCGGTCACAGAGCGTCAGAGCCGCGAAAGCCGCCGTATCGTAACCTCCCAGAACCGCGATCACAGGGAGCTGAAAGACGATGTCTGCTCCCGCATCAAGAGCCATGGATGCCTCCCGGGAAGCGCTGACCGTGTCAGGCTTTCCGTTCGGAAGGAAGCTTCCGCAGGAAATGAAGGCGCACCCGTCATGGCCGGCTGCGGCACACTGATTCTGAAACTGTGTTCTTAATGACGGACTGCGCAGCCAACTGTCCGTAAATGCAGCAGCGTTCATCATATCGTATCACCTCTGATTATGTTCATCCTTGATTTCATTGCTGTCAGGTCGGATAACTGATGGAACGTGTCATATAGAGTATATCATAATTTTACCTTGCGAAACAGGTTTGGCCAAGAAGGTCACAATTATGATAAAACAAGGACATCAGAGAGAATCCATTAGGTGGAGGGATTCGATATAATATCATAAAAGAATTATCGGAGGAGAGGTAATATGGATATTATGAAAAAGAGGTGGCTGATTCTTATCGCCAGCTGCTTTGTGACCTTGTGCGTAGGTTCTCTGTACGCCTGGAGCGTTTTTGCATCCCCGATGGCGGCGTACCTGACGGAACTCACCGGAAAGGAGATTACGTCCCTCGCGATTGTTTTCACCGTGGCAAATGCCGTCGGCCCGATCACAATGATCAGCGGCGGCTTTATCAATGACCGCATCGGCCCGAGATGGGTGCTCGTCGCCGCGGGTATCCTGTTCGGAGCCGGCATGATCGGGTCGGGCTTCGCCACTTCCGTGGGCATGCTGATTGTGACATACGGACTCGGAGTGGGACTTGGCTGCGGGATGGCCTACGGCACGATCGTCTCCAATGCCGTCAAATTTTTCCCGGACAAGAGCGGCTTTGCCGGCGGAATTACGACCGCCTGCTACGGCGGCAGCTCCATCATCATTCCGATCATTGCGAATGCCATGCTCCAGACCATGCACGTGACCATGGCATTTAAGATCCTCGGAGCCGTCATGGGAGCCATCATAATTCTGTCCTCCTTCGTCATCGAAGCAGCGCCTCAGGGATTTACGGCCGGGATGCAGCAGAATGTCTCTTCGGGGGCACCTGCAAAAGATATGAACTGGAGACAGATGCTTGGCACGAAGTCGTTCTATCTGATGCTGCTGACGCTGACCTGCGGTGCTTTTGCGGGAATGATGATTATTTCCCAGGCATCTCCGATCGCACAGCAGATGATGGGCTTTACACCGGCCCGGGCCGCCGTGGTCGTATCTCTCCTTGCCCTCTTCAATATGCTCGGACGTCTCGCCTCGGGAATGCTCTCGGATAAGCTGGGGGCTCTTGGCACCATGCGGCTGACCTTCGCGGTTTCCGTCCTCGCCGGAGTGATGCTCTTCTTCTGCAAAGAAGGAATAGACCTGCTGTTCTATGCGGGCCTTGCCCTCGCAGGTTTCGGCTTCGGAAGCATCATGGGCATCTATCCCGGATTTACAGCAAAAAAATTCGGACGGAAATACAACAGCGTCAACTACGGAATCATGTTCATAGGCTTTGCGCTGGCAGGTATTCTCGGTCCTATGATTATGAACTTCCTGAAGGGCATGACCGGCCGCTATCAGCCGGCGTTCCTCGTTGCC
>CACZQS010000237.1 GCA_902783325.1 uncultured Lachnospiraceae bacterium | reverse complement strand
ACTTGTCGGGATTGCCCTCACGCTTCCGATTTCGTCTGCGGCAATCTGTGCGGCTCTGGGACTTACGGGTCTCGCCGGAGGGGCGGCCGTCGCGGGATGCTGCGCCCAGATGATCGGATTCGCGGTGATGTCCTTCTCCGAGAACGGCTGGGGCGGGCTGATCTCCCAGGGAATCGGCACCTCGATGCTGCAGATGGGAAATATCGTGAAGAATCCCAGAATTTGGATTGCCCCTATTGTCACGAGCGCAATCACGGGTCCGATCGCGACCTGTGTCTTCCGTCTTCAGATGAACGGCGCCGCTGTTTCCTCCGGCATGGGAACCTGCGGACTTGTGGGCCAGATCGGTGTGTACACAGGATGGGTGAAGGATGTGGCGGAAGGAACGAAGGCTTCCATTACGGCATTCGACTGGACAGGGCTGATCCTGATTTCCTTTATTCTGCCCGGGGTCATCTGTCCGCTCATCAATCTGTTCTGCCGCCGGGCCGGACTGGTAAAACCGGGAGATATGAAGTTAGACTGAATTGAAAGTTATGTCAACTATTATGACAAAGGGGACTGTCCCCATTGTCATAATAGTTGACATAAGACGGGAGGACCTTTATGGGCGACAAGCTGACGGTAAGGCAGAGACAGATCCTGGGAATCCTGAATTCCCAGAAAGAGCGGGTCAGCGGCAGGGAAATTGCGGAATACCTGGGTGTCACGGACCGGACGATTCGGACGGACATCCAGGTTTTGATTGACTATCTGCAGCCCCTGAACGTGGAGATCGATGCCGTGAGAGGGCGGGGCTACCTTCTCAAAAGTGCGGACGTTTCTCTCATGCAGTCCCTCGTCTATCAGGCGGATGCTCTGCTGACACCGGAGGACCGCATCCGGACACTTACGATGATTCTTCTGGAATCTGCCGATCCGGTGCAGATTGATGATCTTGCGGAAGAATGCTATGTCAGCTGCTCCACGATTGAACATGACCTGAAGGTCATCGCATTTGAATACGAGCGGGAGCAGCCGCATATCCGCATGATCAGGAAGAAGAATACCGTAATGCTGGAGGCGGACGAGTGGAAGCGCAGGTATGTAATGAACCTCCTCTATGTGCGCCGCTGGAACTTCAATTACGAGGCGGGTATTCTGATGGCGGACCTTCCGGTATCGAACGCGGAGATCGGGCTGATCGAGGAAACTCTCACCAGGGCTCAGGCGGAGTGCGGCATCGGGCTGACAGAGTACGATCATGTGAGCTTTCTCTTTTCTATAGCAATCGCTCTTCGACGGATCCGCATGGGGTTTCCGGTAGGAACCTCTTCCGCAGGCGGAACGAAAGCCTCCCGTCAGGTCGTGGATGAGGTTCTGGATGAGTGTGAGAGGAAGACGGGGGAGACATTTTCCACGGAGGAGCGCAGTGTGCTTAGTGATGAACTGGCTCACAGGCAGTACGGCGGGCAATGGCAGTTTGAAGGAGGATTTTGGGAGAAGACAGGAGACAATGAGTATGCAGACCTGATCGGGAACGTTCTTCTAGAAATGGATGCGGAGCTTCATTCCGACTTTGCGGAAAATGATGTGCTCAAAAGCGAGCTGCTCTATATTCTTCTGACTCAGGCGCATAATCCCTATCACGCCGGTCTCAGAGATGAGTATGTGACCCGAAGGGTGAGGACCGAGAATCCGGATGCCGTGGAAATGGCGTGTCTTTTTGAGGAGGTGATCCGAAAAAAGACCGGGGCGGGACTTACCGAGAATTATTTGTTTGAGCTGGTGACCTGTCTGGCTGCGGCCATCGTGCGGCTCTCTGAAAAGAAAAGAGGAGAGGGGATACCGACTGCGGTGATCAGCCATATGACGATGGGCGCTACAATCGCGCTGATGTCGCAGATCCGGTCTTTCTTCGGATCCAGGGTGTGTCTGACAGGACCTCTTCCGGTCTATCAGGCAGCGAGGGAAGGATGCGGAGAGGCAGCTCTTGCCGTGGCCACCACGAAGATGAAGCCGTATGATGAGAGCATTCCTTATCTCACCATATCCCGGATGATGGACAAGAAGAATTTTGAGCGGATGAATTTTCTTGTCTCTATGGAGACTTACCGCCAGCTCTATCCGGGAACGACAAGATGGGTTACGGATCTGCTTCCGCATATGGAAGTGATTGACTGCGGGGCGGAAAAGAGCAGAGGCGAGATATTGCATTTCCTGAAATGCCGCCTGATGGAAGAGGGAATTGCGGGGGAAGAATTCTGTGAAGCGGTGACGGTCCGGGAGAAACAGACTTCGACCGCATTCCGGGAAGGCTTTGCGCTTCCGCACGCCATGAATTGTGCCGCCGGGACAAGCGGAATACTCCTGATGCAGCTGCCATGTCCCGCCGACTGGGGAGGCATCATGGTGGATCAGGTCTTTGTGCTGTTCCTCGGGAAAGAGCAGCTCAGGGAAGAAATGCGGATCTACTGCTGCCTCGTCTACCTCCTTCGAAGGCTGAAGGCCCAGAAACTGCTGGACGGGATCCGGGACGGCGGTGAATTAAGGGATCTGCTGGCCGTCACGGAGAAGCGCGGGTGAGATGCATCCGGCAGCTGTGTATGAAGGAATAGAACCGAGTTTTTCTAAGGAGGTATCTGACATGAAGGTATCTTTTGATCTGGATGAAGTCCTTTTTGTAGATCCGAATACATTTGAGACGGAACCGCCGCTCTCCTTTCCTCTGAACAGGATTTTCCGGGAGCGGCTCCGCAAGGGAACCGTCTATCTGATCAATGAGCTGCATAAAGAAGGATTTGAGGTATGGGTCTATACATCGTCTTTCCGTTCCGAACTGTATATCCAGTCTTTATTCCGCAATTACCACGTGTATTTTGATCAGATCATAAACAGCCAGAGACACCTGAAGGAGGTTCAGAGAGACCGGAGGGAGACTCTTCCGCAGAAAATGCCGAATTTTTACCGGATCGGCCTGCATATCGACGACGAGGATGTCATTATCAGCCACGGAAGGACATACGGATTCCACACTCTGAAGGTGTGTGATCCGGATGAGCACTGGACTGAGAAAATACTTAAGGAAGCAAACCGCATACGGGACCTGGAGGAAGGAGCGCCAAAATGAATCAGAATCATTCAGACTCGCAAAGAACAGAGAAAGTATTGGAGTTTGTGGAGAGCATCTTTGTAAAATACGGTGCTGTTCCGGTCCCGGAGATCAATGAACACAGCCGTGAGGCCTTCGGACTCCGCGTCTATTATGAGCGCAGGGATACCTATTACCGCGCGGAGGCATCTTCGTTTGACGGGAAAGAGGTAATCCTGATCTGTGCAACCAATGACCCGGATGAGGTCCGGGCGGGGGTGGATGAAACGATTGCGGCCTTTCCGGTTTCTCTCCCCGGGGAAAAGATGGAAAGAGAAGTGCTGGCCGCTTTGGAGATCAATTGAACAATATGAAAACAGGCGCCTTCCGTTTTTGGAAAGGCGCCTGTTTTTGTTGAACTGCTTTTTTAGTAAGGGGCGTTGTAGCTGACTACGGTCGTTCCGAGAGGAATGTTGTCGTAGATCCACTTTGCGTCGTTATAGGGAAGACGCACGCAGCCGTGGGAGACATTTCCTCCCAAAGTACCGTCCTGGATGACGGAGGGTGAGGAATTCCAGTAGAGCACGGAGTGAAGCATATACCCGTGATAGAAGCGCGTGTAGTACCAGCACCGGCTCGAATCACTCACAAAGTAAAGTCCTTTTTCGGAAGTTGTGAAGACGCCGCTCACAGTGGGCGTACTGGGTTTGCCGATGGAGCAGGGAATCTCCCTCGCGAGAGTCCAGCTGCCTTTGGAGCCGTTGAATACGGATACTTTATGGTCCCCCTGGTTGATGACGATCAGCCATTTGGTGCCGCTCGAATAGTTTTGGGCGTAGTAGTATGCGGTACGGCTGTAGTTCGGGTAGAATTTGCGGACATATTTCAGATAGGTACTGCTCTTCGCGTCATACTTTTCATTTCCCTGCATGCCGTTTTTCAGGCCCGTTTCCACGAAGTAGCGGATGGCGCCGGCGTCGTCCTTGTTCTTCCAGTAAGTGTAAGCAGAAGAATTGTTTTTCGTGAAATATTCAAAGTCGTAGATCTTCTTCAGACTGATCTTCTTCCCGTCCTTGACGTACCAGTTGATGGGATCCTGGAGCTTTTTGCACTTTTTGACCGCTCCCTTCTTATATCCTTTCAGCTGGTAGTAGCGGTAGTACTTTTCCCATTTCCGCCCGTACTTCCAGCGGAGAAGCGGCATCTGGTTGTAATAGGATTTGACGTCAAATGCTTCGTTGCCGCGGGCTCTTTTGGGAATCCCTTCTTTTACAAAGTGCATAAGGACTTTGAGATCCGACTTCCCGGCGAGGGACGGCTTCGTCTTCGTCGTGTAATAGTCGTAGTCATAGACGCGGCTGTAATTCTTCCCTTTGTAAGTTGTTTTATGCTGCTTTTTGGGAGCCTCTGTCACGACGGGAGCCGGAGTTTCCTCAGAAGACGGTGTCGTCTCAGAAGCCGGAGTCACCTCCGCCCCGGTCTGAGTCTCATTTCCGGTTTCAGCGGCGAAGGCGGTCTGTCCCGCCAGGATGCCCGTCAGGCAGAGGGCCAGTAAGATTCCTTTGATTCCGATTGATTTACGCATATATACCCCCCTGTAAATGTTGTTCTTTAAGTATACATATTTTGACAGAGTTTTCAAGAAGGCATCATTTTTCCGTTAACAACGGAAAAAGATCATTTTACGGAAGCAGGATCCGCGGCCTATACTTAAACCAGTAAAAGAAAACAACTCCGAAGGAAAGGGGAAGAAGGATGAAAGCAGCAGCAAGCTACGGGATTGTAAATGCTGATACCAGCGGTCCCGGCGCATTTTTAAGAGCAGCGAAATGGTATTGGGACGAACTGACAGATATGTTTGCGGCAGCGGGATTCACCTCCGTGATGATCCCGATGGTCCCGAACACAGAGAATGTCTCAAGGAACGGGGCTCCGATCTGCACGGCTTCCGTTCGGACCAGATTCGGTTCGCCCGCGGGATATCTTGAATATCTTAACGACAAGGGAATTGAAAATGTCGAAGCCATCGGCGTCTCCGCACAGAGCATGTACAACAGCCTCTTTGAGACGGGACTTCCGATCGAGAAATTCTTTGACGGCTTCTATGATTACGCGATGGATGCGGCTGAAGCCCTCCGCGAGCTGAAGGGCAGCACGCTTCTCCTCTCCCCGACACCGGGTGTCGGCTTCCTCCGTCAGACGTTCGGAGAAGATGAAGGGAAGATGGACCGCTTTCTCAAGGAGTCGGCTCAGTGCATGAACCGCATCGGCGCCGACGTGAAGAAGCTCGGTATCAATGCCGTCATCCGGAATGAATTCTGGACCATGCTCCGCGGCAGCGGAATTGACGCATACATGGGACTCATCGACCCGGAAAATGTGAGCTTTGCTCCGGATCCCGCACATCTCATGATTGCCGGTGCGGATTATCTCGAGATGTTCCGGAAGTACGCTGATAAGGCAAAGGCGGTCTGCTTCACGGATACGAAATTCCGCGATCCGGACAATGTCTATAAGACGATCTCCCCTGAATTCCCGCAGGACGGAGCCACTCAGAGGGTTTACTGGGATCTCGGATACGGGGATGTCGATTTCGATGAGATCTATAAGATCCTGAAGTCTGCTGACTTCGACGGACCGGTGCTTCTTGAGTCCAAGTACTCACTGGATATCCCGAAGGGAATCCTGAGGCTGAGGACATTCTGGAACCGCCTTGAAAAGAACTATGCAAAGAGGGAGGCCTAAAGTGATGGAAAACAGGAATTTGAACTACACTTACATGACGAACCTCTGGGGCAATATCAACTACAAGCAGATCAATAATTTCAATGAATGGTATATGGGCGATTTCGGAAATGCCTATTACTATCAGGACTGGGATAAGATTCTCCGGTACTTTGCGGGCGCGGGCTTCAAGGGCATTGAGATTATGGTCTTCTCGGTTCCGAGCATCCAGAACGCCTTCGGTTCCATGACGAATTTCAAGGAGTTCGCGAAGGAGCGCGGCATCGAGCGCATCACGGGGATGTTCTCCCACCATGTGGGTTCCCAGGACAAGCGGAACCACGAGGCGATCTTCGCCTATGAGCAGCAGGCGATCGACGCCCTGGCGGAATGTGACGGCATCAACCTCATCGTGCAGCCGGCCGGCCAGTATTACGGGACGGGTCCGCTGGATGAGGAAGGACTGAAGAATGTCGCCGAATGTATGAACACTGTCGGCCGCATGTGTGCCGAGAAGGGTCTTCAGGTCTCAATCCACAATGAATTCTGGTGTGCGGTCAACAAGTACGATCACGAGAAATTCCTGGAGATGACAGATCCCAGATATGTGTTCTACTGCCTCGACACGGCGCAGGTGGCAATTATGGGCAAGGACATTCTGAACTTCTATGATACTTACCATGACCGCGTGCAGTACTTCCATCTCAAAGACACTACCTATGTGAATGCCCCGGATGAGAAGCGCTTCGGCCCCGGCGCCGAGTTTGACGAGAAGGGCGGCAGATGGTTCTGGGAGCCGGGCGGCGGCCTGCTTGATTTCCCGGGTCTTCTGAAGCTCATGAAAAAGCATCACCACAAGGGCTGGGTCGGGATCGAGTCCGACGGCACGCCGGAACCCCTTGCCACGATCCTGCTGACGAAGAATTATATTGATACGGTTCTGGATCCCATCTATTGCTGAATCCGGCAGGGGGACAGCCCCCTGTCAGGTTTTTTCCTAAGGCTTAGGAAATCATTCATTTGTTCCTGACATGACGATGCAATAGAATACAGACAGAAAGAAAAAACAACCGGACAGGAAAGGAGATAAATAACCATGAACACACAGTTTGCAAAATTCTTACAGATCGGCATCATCACAGACGACGTGGAAAAAGCCATCAAACATTATGAAGAAGAATACGGCATCGGCCCGTGGAGAGTCGCTCCGTTTGATACAAAGGATCTTCCGGAATTCACACTGAACGGCGAGAAGAAGCGCATGCACACAATCATGGCCTTCTGCAATATCTGGGGCTTTGAGCTTGAGCTGATCCAGCCGGTTTCCGACAGCCCTTACAAGACCTGGCTCGAGGAGCACGGCCCGGGCATGCACCACATCGCCCTGATCACCCGCGACGAGTTCGGCAAAGTGCTTGAGGAGCACAAGAAATTTACCGGCCGCGATCCCTGGCTGCACTGCAAGGAGCCGAACATCGGCATGGAATTTGCTTACCTGGATCTCCACAAGGAACTCGGCTTCTTCATCGAGGTCTACAACGAAGAGAAGCACGGCGGACTTCCCGCGGATTTCAGGCTTCCGGAAGAGCAGTAAAGAGCAGATCATTTAAAGGAGCCGGACGACGGCAGAGCAAAAAAGAAAAATTATAAGGAGGAAATTCGATATGGAATATACAAAGTTTAACGGAATCGACAAGAAGGTCAGCAAGTTCTTCATGGGCACATTCGGCATGTTCGAGGACAACATGGAGAAGCATCACAGCACACTGGATGCCGCCTATGATCTCGGCATCACAGCCATCGACACGGCCCGCGCCTATGACTCCGAAGTGACGGTCGGCAATTGGATTGAGAGCCGCGGCGTGCGTGAGAATATCGTCCTCCTTTCCAAGGGCTGCCATCCGGCAGATAATGTGGAGCGCGTGACACCGGAAGCGATCGACGAGGATATGAAGCTGACGCTTGCTGCCCTGAAGACCGACTATCTTGACATTTATCTTCTTCACAGGGATGACCTTTCAAAGCCCGTGGGGCCGATCGTCGAGAAGCTGAACGAGCATCAGGCCGCCGGCCGCATCCGGATCTTCGGTGGTTCCAACTGGACGCATCAGAGACTGGAAGAGGCCAATGAATACGCTTATGCGCATAACCTTCAGCCGATGAGCGTTTCTTCTCCGAACTTCTCCCTTGCAGAGCAGGTGAAGAACCCGTTCGCGCCCGGCTGCGTGACCATCGCCGGAAACAAGAACGCGGAAGCGCAGGCATGGTACACAAAGAACCAGATGCCGGTTCTCGCATATTCCTCTTTGGCAAGAGGCCTTTTCTCCGGCCGCATCACCAGGGAGCTTCTTGCGCAGGATCCCGAGAAGATCGACCAATTCTGCCGGATCGGCTACTGCTATGAAGAGAACTTTGTCCGCCTTGACCGCTGCAAAGAAATCGCGGAAGAGAAGGGCTGCACGATCCCCCAGGTGGCAATGGCCTATGTGCTTGACTGCCCGATGAACGCATTCCCGATCATCGGTGCCGCTAACCGCTCCGAGATCGAATCGTCTCTCGGCGCCCTGAAGGTCAAGCTGACACCGCAGGAAGTTCTCTATCTGGAGCTTAAGGCTGACAGCAGTAAATAATAACTGAATCAGATGACCCTTTATTAGGGGACAGGAAGCCAGCTTAATTAAGACCGTCACGTAGGCCTTGAGGCTGGCTTCTATACTAGAAGTACTTATTATCCGGAAAATCCGAATATAAGACACTATTCATTCTATAACAACCGTTCTAAAGAAAATGACTTCAGAAAGGAGGAACGGCTATGGTTCAAGGAAGAGCAGGAGCCCTGCAAAGAAGAGTTGCCATCATCGGCGT
>CACZQS010000236.1 GCA_902783325.1 uncultured Lachnospiraceae bacterium | reverse complement strand
TCGAGAACCGGCTCGAATATCCTTCCGGAGACGGCTGCATGGCTCGGCCATAATGTGAAAAATGTCGCGGCGATCAAGGAGGCCACAGGCAACATCAGCCAGGTCGCGAAGGTGATCGAACTGGCCGGAGGCTCTCTTGACGTTTACTCCGGCAATGACGACCAGATCGTGCCGCTTATGTCACTTGGCGGCGTCGGCGTCATTTCCGTGCTTTCAAATGTCGCCCCGCAGCAGACCCACGACATCGCGCAGGCCTGTCTGGACGGTGATTACACAAAGGGCGCGCAGCTGCAGATCCGCGCGTTGGAGCTCTGCAGGCAGCTCTTCTCGGAAGTCAATCCGATTCCTGTGAAGGCCGCGCTGAATCTTCAGGGCTTCAAGGTCGGCGCTCCGCGCCTTCCGCTTACGGTCATGGAGGCGGATCATCAGGAACTGCTCAAAAAAGCAATGGTTGATTACGGGATTCTGTGAGGGCTTAAGATTATGATTAGTGTCATACTGCATGGAGCATGCGGACATATGGGCCGCGTCGTCACCGAGATCGCGGCGGCGGACCCGGACGTGACGATTGTCGCGGGAGTGGATGCGTACGGGGATACGTATGCGGGCTATCCGGTCTACAAGTCGATCGGCGAGTGTACGGAAGCGGCGGATGTCATCATCGATTTTTCCACGGCGGCAGCGGTGGATGCGCTGATCGCCTACGGCACGGAGCGGAACATCCCGATGGTCGTCTGCACCACAGGGCTTTCCGACAGCCAGATCGAGGCCGTCCGCGAGGCGTCGGAGCATGTCGCGATTCTCAGGTCGGGCAACATGTCTCTCGGCATCAACCTGCTCATGAAGCTTGTCCGCGACGCGGCAAAGACGCTCACGAAAAATGGCTATGATCCGGAGATCATCGAGGAACACCACAGAAGAAAGATCGACGCTCCGAGCGGCACGGCGCTGATGCTGGCCGACAGCGTGAACGAAGGAGCCGGCGGAACCTATACAAACACTTACGGAAGACACGAGCGGATGGAAGCCCGCAACGCGAAGGAAATCGGCATTTCCTCCATCCGGGGCGGAAGCATCGTCGGCGTGCACGACGTCCTCTTCGCCGGGCAGGACGAGGTGATCGAGCTGAAGCACACGGCCTATTCCCGCGCCATTTTTGCCAAGGGTGCTTTTGCCGCGGCCAAGTTCCTGGCGGGCAGAGGACCGGGACTTTATGATATGTCCGATGTGATCGGCTGATGTGTTATGAAATTCAGGCCTTGCATAGATATTCATAACGGAAAAGTGAAACAGATCGTGGGCAGCTCGCTCCGGGACGAGGGCGACTGCGCCACGGAGAATTATGTCGCGGAGCAAAGTGCTGCGGATTATGCCGCCCTGTTCTCCCGGGACGGTCTTACGGGCGGGCACGTCATTCTTCTAAATGGCGCGTCCTCGCCGTACTATGAGGCGACCGCGAGGGAAGCGGAGGCGGCGCTTTCGGTATGTCCCGGCTTATTGCAGGTCGGGGGCGGAATCACCGCGGAAAATGCCGCCGGCTGGATCGCCCGCGGCGCGAGCCACGTCATCGTCACTTCCTATGTGTTCCGCGGGGGACGGATTGATTTCGAGAATCTGCGGCTTCTTAATGAAGCTGTCGGGAAAGAGCATGTCGTACTGGATCTGTCCTGCGCCAGGAAAGAGCCGGAGGACTCACCCTATTATGTCTGCACCGACCGGTGGCAGACGTTCACGGATGTGGAAGTGAACCCGGAGCTCTTCATGCTCCTGATGGATTCCTGCGACGAATTCCTTGTTCACGGCATCGCGGTGGAGGGAAAGGGCTGCGGCATCGATACCGGTTTGGTGCAGCTTCTGTCGGAAGCGGAGTCGCGCACCGGCTGCATCGTGACGTACGCCGGCGGTATCCGCTCCCTGGAGGACATCGCCCTCATCGGCAGGATCGGAAGAGACCGCATCGACTATACGGCAGGCTCCGCCCTGGATCTCTACGGCGGGACCCTTCCCTACCGGGAAATTATACATCTTTAATCTTTGGATTATGTCAACAAATATGACAATGGGGACTGTCCCCATT
>CACZQS010000235.1 GCA_902783325.1 uncultured Lachnospiraceae bacterium | reverse complement strand
GTTGCCGGCAACGTATTTCGTTAAGCCTATATGCAGTTCACTAAATCATCTGCCTTCGGCAGATAATTAAGTGAACTAGTATAATAAAAAAGCGAGGAAAAGAAAAAGTGAACTATCTACCTGGCCGAAACCGTGTTTCGCTGCGGCGGATTTCTGCTCTTGTCATGGCACTGCTGTTTGCCCTGATGGCACTCGGGTCAGCGGCTGCCCTGGCGGAGGAGACGGGGGGAAACCGCTGGGGGGAAGCGGCAGATGAGATCGACAAATATCTGGACGCGGCATTTGAGTGCTATCTGGACGGAGATACGGAGAGTGCCTATAACGCCGTGAGCGACGCCTATTTCCGGGTCTATGAAGTCACGGGATTTGAGCGCCAGACCATGAGCTACATCTCCGGAAACCGCAAGAATGCGGTTGAGATGCAGTTCTCTACCTGCAAAGCAAACGTCAGGAAGGAGGAACTGGATCCCGAAACAAAAACAAAAGTGCGCTCTTCTCTTACGAAGCTCAAGAGCATGATCCGCGAAGACGGAAACAAATTGGCGGAAATGGCCGGCGAACCCGTGACGGAGATGAAATACTATGACCACGGTGAGCCCGTAAGCGAGGATCCTTATGCGGATCTGGCTGCGGATCCGGACGCGGCGGTGAAGTACGAAAACTGGTACGAGGCCGCGACAATGGTGAAAGAAGCGCTGGATACCGCCTACATGGGATATCTCGACAAGGAATTTGAGACAGCGCTGGACAATGTGAACACTGCTTATTACTCGATCTATGAAGAATCCGGACTGAGCCACAAGGTTTATACAGATTTATCCCCGGAGGACAGGCAGAAGCTGGATGCCCATTTTTCCGCTCTCCGCACACTGATCGGACAAGCGGAAGAAAAGTACCAGAAGAACAAATACCGCACCAGTACGGACAAAGCAAAAAATGACATTTTAAAGGCCGCAAAGAAGCTTGACGAACAGGAGGCGGCGGCCAAAGCGGAGGCGGCGGCACAGGAAGAGACCGCAGAAGATTCCTCTAAAGCCGTTCAGGAGGAAAAAAAGTCTGATCCGCGCTGGCTTACGTTTCTTGCGGCTTTCGGCATCATAGTCCGCGAAGGGCTGGAGGCCATCCTGATCATTGCGGCGATCATCGCCTATCTGACAAAGAGCGGAAATTCCGGAATGCTGAAGAAAGTATACGCGGGTGCGGTACTCGGCATCGCGGCCAGCTTTGCGGCGGCAGGACTTCTGTTCTACCTGAAAAAAGTGTGGGTCGGCGCAGGTCAGAGCCAGGAGATCCTTGAGGGCATCACCGCTTTGATTGCGGTCTGCGTGCTCTTCTATGTCAGCAACTGGATGATCTCCAAGGCAGAGGCCGCGTCCTGGACAAAGTATATCGACGGCAAAGTTCAGTCCTCGGTAGCGATGGGCAGCGGATTTGCCCTGGCCTTCACGGCTTTTCTGAGCGTTTTCCGCGAGGGCGCCGAGGTGGTGCTCTTCTATCAGCCCATGTTTTCTGAAGGAAATGGAGCCATGGTGTGGGCGGGCTTCGCAGCCGGATGCGTACTTCTGGTGTTCGTGTATCTGGCGATCGTAAAGCTTTCCATCAGGCTTCCGATCAAGGTGTTCTTCACGGCCACAAGTATCCTCATGGCAGTCATGTGTGTGAGCTTCTTAGGCAGTGCGATCAAGGAACTGGCGGAAGGAAACCTGTTTGATCTCGTGCTGAGAGTACCGGGAATTCCGGAAAATGACATCGTCCAGATCTTTGGCATTTATCCGTATCTGGAGACGCTGGTGCCGCAGCTGATCCTCAGTATTATCCTGCTGATTACTTTCCTCGCCGCCCATTACAGGGGAAAGATAGATGCGCTTAAGATGGAGCTGGATAAGCTGAAAAAAGACCGGGACGGACAAGCCGTATCTGATCCGGTATAGGGATCATTCCGATGCTCCGGGGCCGCCCCGCAAACGATGCCCCTGGACATAGATTTTTCGCAGCATGTCAGATCTGCTGCGAAATATGTTCAAAATTATAAAACGAATGACGGAGGATGAATGAAATGAAAAAGCTTCTTGCAATGATGCTCGCCGGAACGATGGTCCTTAGTGCCGCAACAATCGCTTTTGCGGATGACGGAGCCGGCTTTGATGAGTATGAGCTTGGTGTTGAAGGGGAACAGGATGTGGATTTCATGACGATGAGCATGGTGTATTTCCAGCCGGTCGACATGGCTCCGTCGGATCAGGCGACACCGAAGGAAGGCTCTGACCTCCATATCGAAGTGGACCTGACGGCAAACGAGAATCCCTACAGTTTCCCGGTTGACGGCTGGGTTCCCTATCTGAGCATCGACTACACCATCTATAAAGCAGGAACGGATGAGGAAGTCCTGACCGGTTCCATGATGCCCATGGCCGCTTCCGACGGGCCGCACTACGGCAACAACATTGCACTTGCGGAAGGCGAGTATGACATCAAGCTGAGCATCAAGAGCCCGGCTGAGAACGGATACCTTCTTCATGTGGACTCCGAGACCGGCGTTGAGGCGGACGGTTTCTGGGAAGAGCCGCTTGAGGCTGTATGGACAGGTTGGAACTTCGTGAAGGAATGGTAAATAAAAAGCGGAAGACAGTTCATTTAATGTAATAATGATCAGCACGGCTGGCATGGGATACGCGGGGTATCACATGTCAGCGTATTTGCGGTTAGGGGGAGGACTTAAAAATTGCTTAAGTACATCTGGATGGTGATACAGGATCTGTTTGCGGCGGTCACACTGGCGACGCTGATGCATGCGGTGCTTTGCGTCCGCTTAGGAAAGAAAGGCACGCATATACACTGGATTGGAATTGCGGCAGGCGTGATCTCCTCCATTGCGCTCTCTGTCGTAAAAAACACGACAAACAAAATCGTTTCCAGCCGGTGGAACCATAAGATCTATTTGGCGATTATTCTGTTCACGATTGGATTTCTGCTTCTGTCGTTTCTCAGCAGACAAAAGAAACAGGATGACGGGGTGCTGCCTTTGCTGACATCTGTATTCGGAGCCTGCCTCTCTGCCGTCTGGCTGTTTTATTCGCTGCCCGGTGCGATTGCATATCCTTTTACATTTAACACGATGGGAAACGGATACTGGTCGTGGTATTTCTTCCAGAGACTGATCGGCTACCTGCTCGCATTTTTCCTTATGCTGCTCTATGCGCGGATGCTCTGTGAGTGCGCCGTGCGGCTGCGGAATAAATCATTGCTGTTTACAGAGCTTCCCGTGATCGCCGTGCTGAATGCTTTCTATTGCCTCTGCCGCTTCTTTGTTCCCTGGGTCAACCGGGCGAAATGGCTGGACTGGCCGGCTGCCTATGACAAAGAAAAACATGCGTGGGCAGGGGCACTGGTGAAGTTCAGTACACAGTATTCCATGCTTTTCATCTATGTGACGGCAGTCCTCGTGGTGATTCTCATGCTGGTATTCTTTACGGAAAACACACACATTGCGGATCCGTATGACAACCCGGCCCAGAAGCGGAAAATAAAGGCCCGAAACCGCTCCTGCAGAAGAAAAGCCGTCGGTCTTCTGCTCTGTCTGGGATTGTCCATGCTCAGCGTGACTGTGGTAAAGGCCTATGACACAAGAGAGGTCGCTCTGTCGGAACCGGAGGTTTATACCGTTGCGGACGGGAAGATTCTGGTCCCGATGGAAAGTGTCAGCGACGGACATCTGCACCGCTTTGAGTACCGGACGGACAACGACGTGAATGTGCGGTGGATTGTGGTTAAGAAACCGGGAAGCGCTTCATTCGGAGTCGGGCTGGATGCCTGCGAGGTCTGCGGAAATGCCGGCTATTACGAGAACAACGGCAGGGTGATCTGCAAGCGCTGCGATGTGGTGATGAACATTAATACGATCGGCTTTAAGGGCGGCTGCAACCCGATTCCGCTCGCCTATGAGGTACAGGACGGAAATCTTGTGTTTGCAGTCGAAGACCTGAAAGCCGGGGAAAGGGAGTTCAAATAATGTTATTTAAGATGATCCGCGGTGTGCTTTTTCACCAGAGAGGAAAGATGCTGCTCATCGCTTTTACGATCGCACTGGGAGCTTCTTTGGCTACGGGCATGCTGAATGTCATGTGGGACGTGGGCGATAAGGTCAATCAGGAGCTGAAGACGTACGGCGCCAACATTATTGTGAAGCCGAAGGATTCCTCCCTTCTTGCCGACATTTATGATGTCGGTGAGGGAGAACAGCTGAGTGTGAGTTATCTGAATGAAGAGGACCTTCCGAAGCTGAAGACCATCTTCTGGGCGTTCAACATTGTGGATTTTACGCCATTTCTCGAGGCGGATGTCACTTTGCCGGACGGTACTTCAGCCCGTGCTGTCGGAACCTGGTTTCATCACCACCTGTCACTGCCGACAGGGGAGGAACTGGATGCCGGAGTGAAAAGCATGCGTTCCTGGTGGGATCTCACGGAAGGGGAATGGCTGGATGAGAGTGCAGAGAACTCAGAGTCTTCAGTCATGGCCGGCGTCCTTCTTGCGGAGCAGGAGGGATGGAAGGCCGGAGATGAAGTGGTTCTGTCCGGCCCTAAAGCGGAGAAAACCGTGACGAT
The DNA here is from genome assembly GCA_902783325.1 of uncultured Lachnospiraceae bacterium. Lineage (GTDB taxonomy): Bacteria > Bacillota > Clostridia > Lachnospirales > Lachnospiraceae > Chordicoccus. The sequence goes on along the minus strand of CACZQS010000235.1, from coordinate 10,704 downwards.
CTGCGGCATTTTTGATGCCGGCGGGGATGAGGATATGCAGATCTTTGCGCCTCTTGATCTGGTTCAGGAACTGACCGGCAGGGAAGGAAAGGTGGCCCAGATCGAGGTTTCCGCCCTGACAACGCCGGACAACGAGCTGGCTAAGAGAGCTGCAAAGAATCCGTCTGCCTTAAGCAGCCGCGATTACGAGACCTGGTACTGTACCGCCTATGTCAGTGCGATCTGCTATCAGATTCAGGAAGCGATCCCCAACGCGGCAGCTTCTGCCGTGCGGCAGGTCGCGGAGAGCGAAGGAGCGATTCTCGATAAGACCCAGCTCCTTATGATCCTGATCACCGCGCTCAGCCTGATCGGAGCGGCACTTGGAATCAGTAATCTGGTGACTGCCTCCGTGATGGAGAGAGCAAAAGAAATCGGCCTGCTCAAAGCGATCGGAGCCAGGGACAGGTCCATTACCGGCGTGATTCTGGTTGAGATTCTTGTGACCGCCCTCCTCGGAGGAGTTGCGGGATACTTTATGGGATTCGGCTTTGCCCAGCTGATCGGCAGGAGCGTATTCGGCTCCGCCATAGAGATGAAGGTGAAGGTCATTCCTATTGTTGCGGTCCTGGTCGCACTGGTTACGCTGGCGGGAAGCCTGCCTGCCATCCGGATGGTCTTAAGGCTCAGGCCTGCTGAAGTGCTGCACGGAGGTCAGTAAAGATGACAAAACGAAAAATGTTCCTTCGGATGATTACGGCATCACTGCTGAGAAGGCGTTCGCGCATGCTGATCGCGCTGCTTTCCATCGCAGTGGGAGCAACCATCCTGTCGGGCCTGGTCACCATTTATTATGATGTACCCAGGCAGATGGGAGCGCAGTTCCGTTCGTACGGCGCCAACATGATCCTCCTTGCTGACGGGAAAACGGAGATGACTTCGGAAAGCCTTGAAAAGGCCCTTGGTCTGATTCCGGAATCAGAGCTTGTCGGTGCGGCTCCTTATCGGTATGTGAGACTGGACATGCCTTCGCGCCAGCAGTCGTTTACCGGAGCCGGGACTGATTTTGAGCAGGTTTTAAAGACAAGCCCTTACTTCAGTGTAGAGGGAGAATATCCGGTTAATGCAAGGGAAATCCTGATCGGAAGGGAAATCGCGGAGACGATTGGGGCGAAAACCGGAAGTTCCCTGGAGTTGTCCTATAAACCTGCTGCCGTGATTTCAGAGAACGCAGAACAGGACCGGCACTCAGGAGCGTCGCTGTCCGGCAGTGCGGAAGGCTTCAACAAGGTGCCCCTGACGGCGAATGTTGAGCTCGACGAGGAGGGAAGGATAGCCTCTATTGAAGTAGACGCATCCTCGCAGACTCCGGGGATCGGATCCATGGTGGGGACTGATAAAGCATTTCTGGACCAGTTTATCGGAAAGACCCTGCCGCTTCGTCTGTCCGGCTCCGGGTCGGGAAGCGGGGAATCAGAAGGCGGGGATTCGGAGGATAATCCTGCACAGGAAGTGGACGCAGTGACCGGTGCGACGGTTTCCTCACAGGCGGTTGTGGATGCCCTGAACAGCGCGGTCTCTTCCGAAAAAGCGGCTGCCATCGAGAATACGGAGCATTTCACGGTGACCGGGATTCTGTCTACCGGAGGGGAAGAAGAATCTTATATCTATATGACCTTAAAGGACCTGCAAAGGCTGACAGGTGAGGAGACGCTGGATGTGGCGGAGCTGTCCGTGTCCGCCGACGCGGAGGAACTGGAACAATATGCCGGGGCGGTTGCGGAGTCGAACCTGGGCATCACTGCCCGTCTGGTAAAGAGGGTAACCCGCTCCGAGGCTTCCGTTCTCGGCAAGCTTCAGGCGCTGGTTTTCCTGGTAACGGTTGTGGTCCTCCTTCTGACGATGATCTGCGTGTCCACGACTATGATGGCCGTGGTGTCGGAGAGGCGCAGGGAGATCGGTCTCAGGAAAGCACTGGGAGCCTCCGACCAGTCGATCCGCAAAGAGTTTTTGGGAGAGGGCGTATTCCTGGGAGGTCTTGGAGGAATCCTGGGAGGAATCCTCGGTTTTGTGTTTGCCCAGGTGGTCAGTGTGAATGTATTCGGATCGTCGATCACATTGCAGCCACTGCTGCTTCCGATTACGATTCTTGCATCTATAGCGATTGCGGCTCTTTCCTGCCAGCTGCCGATCAGGCGGGCCGTGGCGATCGATCCCGCAATCGTACTGAAAGGAGAATGAAAATGGCACTGCTTGAGCTTAAGAACATTTCCAAGATATACGGGGACCTGAAGGCCCTGGACAATGTCAGTATCAAAGTGGACAAGGGAGAGTGGGTTGCCATCATGGGACCCTCCGGTTCGGGCAAAAGTACGATGATGAATATCATCGGCTGCATGGACAAACCGTCCATGGGAGAGGTATTGCTCGACGGGGTCGACATTTCAAAGGAATCACAGAAAAAACTGACGGATATAAGAAGAGATAAGATCGGCCTGATCTTTCAGCAGTTCCATATGGTCACGTATCTTACGGCTGTCGAGAACGTGATGGTCAGCCAGTACTATCACTCCATGCCGGATGAGGAGGAAGCTCTGGAGGCTCTTGGAAGGGTGGGCTTACGTGAAAGGGCAAAGCATCTGCCGAGCCAGCTCTCCGGCGGCGAGCAGCAGCGCGTCTGCGTGGCCCGGGCCCTGATCAACCACCCGGAACTGATTCTTGCGGACGAGCCCACCGGGAATCTGGATGAAGCCAATGAAAACATCGTGCTGGATCTGTTCCGGCAGCTCCATAACGAGGGAACAACCCTGATCGTGGTTACGCACGACCCGGAGGTGGCGGAAGCGGCTCAGCGCACGATCGTCCTGGAGCACGGACGCGTGGCGCGGGAAGTCATCAACGAAAACTTCGGAAAGTAAAACCATAAGATGACCTGAATCGTAACCGAAAAAGCCTCTGACAGATCTGCGGCAAGAGCAGTTGTCTGTCGGAGGTTTTTTTAAGTATCAGGGATATGGTACAATACCGGTTACAGAGGCCTTGCCATGCTTACTGAGAATCATTACAATGATAAAAAGATCTGCAGACGCTGTCTTCTTCGGGATTTCGCCGAGGAGGACCGAAAGGTTCTGCGCAAATATTTAGAGCGTATTCGTCAGGAGGACCGCGCGGAGGATGCGGAGTATGAGCGGCGTCTTGCCGTCTGCAGGGAATGCGGTTTTCTTTTTGAAGCTACCTGTCTGGCCTGCGGCTGCTACGCGGAGTTCCGCGCGCTTCCAAAGCATGCGCGCTGCCCTAAAAAGAGATGGTGAGGAACAGATGTTGGCAAAACTGGTAATTAACGAGACAAAGAAAAAAGGGACGATTGCACCGGAGATTTATGGCCATTTTTCAGAGCACCTGGGGAGGTGTATCTATGAGGGGCTGTATGTAGGCGAGAATTCTGACATTCCCAACGTGAACGGGATGAGGAAGGATGTTGTGGAAGCCCTGAAAGAGCTTCAGGTGCCGGTGCTGCGCTGGCCGGGCGGCTGCTTCGCGGATGAGTATCACTGGAAGGACGGCATCGGCCCGAAGGAATCCCGCAAGAAGATGATCAACACACACTGGGGCGGTGTTGTCGAGGATAACAGCTTCGGAACCCACGAATTCATGGAGCTGTGCTCCCAGATCGGATGCAAAACCTATGTGAACGGGAATCTCGGCAGCGGAACGGTTCAGGAAATGAGCGAGTGGGTTGAGTACATGACCTTTGACGGCGTCTCCCCCATGGCGGACCTGAGAAAGAAAAACGGGCACGAAGGGCCCTGGACGGTGGATTACTTCGGTGTCGGCAATGAGAACTGGGGCTGCGGCGGCAATATGACGCCGGAATTCTATGCCAATGAATACCGCCGCTATCAGACCTATGTCCGGGGATATGACGGAGCCGCTCCGATTAAGAAAATCGCCTGCGGTGCGAATGTGGATGACTATCACTGGACGGAGACGGTTATGAAAACCTGCTTCGACCACACACCGGAGGAGTTTCACGGGTTCATGGACCTGCTCTCCCTGCATCACTACACGATTCCGGGAACCTTCGCGAAAAAGAAGAGTGCGACGGAATTCGACGAGGCCGACTGGTACGAGACGATGAAGAAAGCGTACTACATGGATGAGCTTGTCACAAGACACTCAGCGATTATGGACCAGTATGACCCGGATAAGAAGGTCGGTCTGTCTGTTGATGAGTGGGGAACCTGGTTCCTGGTGGAGCCGGGCACCAATCCGGGGTTTTTGTATCAGCAGAACACGGTCCGTGACGCGCTGGTCGCAGGCGTGACGCTGAATATCTTCAACAAGCACTGCGACCGCGTGAAGCTTGCCTGCGTCGCCCAGATGGTGAATGTACTGCAGTCTGTGCTGCTGACGGACGGCGAGAAGATGATCAGGACCCCGACCTATCATGTCATGCATATGTACCGGCATCATCAGGGAGGGGAACTCCTGGCCAGTGAGATGAGCGGTGTGAATAAGACCGGTCCGGAAGAATTCCGCGTCCCGGCCGTGACGGAATCCGTCTCGGAGAAGGACGGCGTAATCACGATTACTCTCAGCAATCTCTCCATGACAGAGGCGGAGTCTGTCGATGTGTCATTTGCCGGAAAAGAGGAGAAGGAGATCGTCGAAGCCCGCATCGTGACCGGAACAGACTGCCATGATTACAACAGCTTCGAAGCCCCTGAGCGTGTCGTCGAGACAGACTTCACGGGAGCTGAGGCGGCGGACGGCGGCTTTAAAGTAACCCTTCCGCCGGCTAGCGCAGTGGAAATCCGTGTAAAATAACAGGTTACTGTTTTTTGCTGATGATCACCAACATCACGCGGCCCTCCCCGACACTGACCTCGGCGGTGCACCCGGGAAGTACTTCATTGCTGACAGCATAGGGCTCGGCCGCCGTGATGATGCCGTCTTCCAGCGGATAGAGGGCATTCCGGATTCTCACGCCGCGGGCCGGTCCGTCATAGGCGAGAAGGGAAAAGTAGCGGCAGCTGTCGTCGATCCGTGCAGTGGTTCCGCGCTCCGCCGACAGAATCCGTATTCTGGAGATCTCATCGGCCATCCAGGCCTCGACTCCCTGTAATTCCAGCATATTTAAAATGGCGATATTCGCAAAGTAGTGGTCCGGCCTGCCGCCGGACACTCCGATCAGAAGAGCTTTTTTGTATCCCCGCTCTGCGATCAGATGAGCGGCATAAACCGTATCCGTCCAGTCCTTTTCATGGGGCAGGACAATCATCTCGCATCCGTCCGCCGTACAGGTGTGGCGGATTTCCTTTCCGTACGGCGCTTTTTCTTTCCAGATTCCATGTCCGGAAGTGACTCTGCCCTTCATCAGGTCTGCAGACTGCGTCTTCTGTGCCGTGACCTCGTCAGGCAGGGGATGGGAGTCAAAATCCCCGAGGATAAGGCCGGGCTTTACTCCCAGCGTTTCCGCATGGAAGAGGCCGCTGTCGCAGAAAACATAAAAGTCATTTTCATCCAGCTGTTTTTTCACGGCCGGATAATCCCTGATTTCGGCTCCGCCGACGATCACTGCTCTTCTCATCCTTCTCCTTTCGCCTCTGCTTTATCCGCATATGGCTTTTTCTGCCGGACATTTATATTCCGGAAACAGTCTTCACTATAATCCGGTCTGATTTCAGATATACCGTGAATAGTAACTCTGTCTGAGCAGATAGTCAAGAAAGTTGGAAACTTTGTACTTGCGCACATGACACTTTCGTGCTATGCTGTACGAAACCGTTGAGGGAGAGTAAGTAGGTTTCATCTCTTACCGAAGAGAGAGCCGCGGATGGTGGGATCGCGGACGGCAATATGAAGCTGAATGGACTCCTGAGGGCGAGCAGAAAGGTTATGCCGAGTATGTGAGACGGAGAAGGGCGCTCCGTGAACAAAGGCCGGCGTATGATGGTACGCGTTTGAGAGGGTACATATGTACCAAGCCGGGTGGCACCGCAGGAAGATCAGATCCTGTCCCAGCGTTTCGACTTAAGGGACAGGATTTATTTTTGTCTTGGCGGAATAATTCCTGGCCCTGCACAGCTACAGTGGTGTGCTGTGTTCACGGCATAAAAAGAGCAGGCCGTGAAGCGCAGCAGGAGACTTATCCATGCAGGAGGTATCATATGTACAAGGACATTCTGAACAAGCTTACCCAGAACATCAATTTAAACGAGGAAGAAGTCACTGAGATCATTACCGATATCCGGGAGGATAAACTTACCGAAGGACAGATCTCGGGCTTTCTTGTTGCGCTCGTCATGAAGGGGACGACGCTGGAGGAGACCGCTTACATCGCTTCCGCGATGCGGAAGAACTGTATCCCGATCCGGCCGGATGTCACGTCCGAGACGATGGACACCTGCGGCACCGGCGGAGGCCTTTCGACCTACAACATTTCGACGGCAACAGCCCTGATCGCGGCAGCAGCCGGAATTCCGGTCGCGAAGCACGGCAGCCGCTCCATTTCCTCCCTGTCCGGAAGCGCGGATGTGCTGGAGGCCCTGGGTGTCAATATCAACCTGACTCCCGAGCAGGCAGCGGAGCTCATCGAAACCATCAATATTGCCTTCATCTACGCGCCGCTCTTCCATCCGGTCATGGGAAAAGTTCTTCAGCCGGAGGCGGCTCTCGGCATCAAAACCATCTTCTATACGATCATCGGGCCCCTCATCAACCCGGCCTTCGCGCCGCGCCATCTTCTCGGTGTCTATAAACCGGAGCTTCTGGAGCAGGTCGCCACAGTGGCTAAGGAAATCGGCTATACCCGCGCGATGTTTGTCCACGGTCTTGACGGTCTTGATGAGATCTCCCTTCTCGGCAAAACAAGAATCATGGAGCTCAAAGACGGAGTCTTTAAGACCTATGAGATCGAACCGGAGGACTTCGGCCTTATGCGCTGCACTCTGGATGAGATCCGCACGGGAACCCCTGAGGAAAATGCCGCCACAATCCGGGGCGTCTTCGACGGGACGATCCGGGACGCGAGGCGGAATGCCGTCCTCCTCAACGCGGCGGGAGCTCTGATAGTCGGGGACAAAGCGGCGGATTTCAAGGACGGGATCGCGAAAGTGGCGGAGATCATCGACAGCGGTCTCGCGAAAGCGAAGCTGGAGGAGCTGGTTGAGAAATCCAACGCCTTTCTGGCGTAATCTCATTCTCAGGGCACAGATTTAAGGGACAGTAAGATGAATTATCTGGAAGCGCTCAGACAAAAAAAGGCGGAAGGAGTCATACCTGTCATTCCGGACATCAAATGTTTTTCCCCAAAAGAGGGGGATCTCATGCGGGGCAGGAATCCGGTTCAGTATGCCGTTTCCATGGAAGCGGCAGGTGCGCCGGTCCTCTCGGTCGTGACCGAGGAGAAGGAATTTCATGGCTCCATGAAGCTTATGAGGGAGATCTGTGAGGCAGTCCGCATCCCTGTTCTCAGAAAAGACTTTATCGAAAATGCCGCCGACCTGAGGGAAACGAAGGAAGCCGGAGGATCTGCGATTCTCCTCATGTACTCCTGTCTCGGTAAAGAGAAGCTCGAAGAGCTGTATCAGGAGGCACTGAAGATTGGCCTTTGTCCTTTCGTGGAGACACACAGCAGGGAAGAGCTTTTATGGGCGGCGGAGCTTGGGGCCGGGCTCATCGGGATCAACAACCGGGATATCCTGTTATTGGAGAGAGATGACGGCGATGTCTCCCACGCGGCTTCTCTTCTTCAGTTTGCCCCCGCTGATGCGTTTCTGGTTGTCGAGAGCGGCCTGGAAAGCGGAATGGATGTGCGCAGGGCGGTGAAAGCAGGGGCTGATGCAGCCCTTGTGGGGACGGCGATTTTAAATGCCCCGGATCCGGAGTCGATGCTGCACGCTATGATGCGCCCCTGCGATCTGAAAATCTGCGGAATCATGAGGGAAGAGGATGCGGTTCTTTGTGCGGAATCACACGCGGATGTGCTCGGTTTCGTGACGGAATACCCCGTTTCCGTTCCGTGGAATTTGAGGCGGGAGGAAACAAAGCGTCTGCTTGATGCGCTGAAGGGAACCGGAGAAGCCGGTGTGAAAAGCTGCGTCGTCACCGGAGGCAGTGTGGAAAAAGTGATTGCTCTGGCGAGGGAACTGCGCCCGGATTATGTGCAGCTCCATTACTCGGAGACACTCGCAGAGCTGCGGGTTATAGCGGCAGAGCTTCATGCCCTCGGGATCGGCGTCGTGCGGAGCATACCTTCGGATCCGCAGCGGCGGATGGAGATGTTCGGGAGTGCGGACGAAAGCGACATTTTCGAAAAGATCAGGGAAGCCGGCGGTGACGCCGGGCTCCTTGACAGCCGCGACGCGGGAAATGCCGCAGTCGGCGGTGAAAGCATTCTGGCAAATAAGGCGGTCCGGCCTGAGGCGGATCTCATGCTGGTGATCGGCGGCGGCATAACGGGAGAAAACGCGTGGGAAGCCTGTGAGCGCTTTCACCCGGATATGATCGACGTGATGACAGGATCGGAGACGGCTCCCGGCAGGAAAGACAGAGCTCTGATAAAAAGTCTTACGGATGCTCTGGCGAAGGGAAGACATAACCGGACGGAAAGAGAAGAGGATTAAAACAGTGTCAAAAGGACGGTATGGTGTGCACGGCGGACAGTACATCCCCGAAACGCTGATGCATGCTGTCGGAGAAGTGGAAGAAGCTTACATGAGATGTAAGCAGGATCCTGTATTTCAGAAGGAGCTGAAAGAGCTTTATCGCAGTTATGCGGGAAGGCCGAGCCTTCTGTACTTTGCGGAGAGAATGACGAAGGACCTGTGCGGGGCAAAGATCTATCTGAAAAGAGAGGATCTCAACCACACCGGCTCGCACAAGATCAACAATGTGCTCGGGCAGATGCTGCTCGCGAAATATATGGGAAAAACCCGCGTCATCGCGGAAACCGGCGCGGGACAGCACGGCGTCGCGACGGCGACCGTGGCGGCCATGATGGGGATGGAGTGCGAGATTTTTATGGGGCGGGAGGACTGCGAGAGGCAGGCGCTCAATGTCTACCGCATGAAGCTTCTGGGAGCTAAGGTGCATCCGGTGGACACGGGCACGAAGACGCTCAAAGACGCGGTGTCGGAGACCTTCAAGGAGTGGACCCGCAGAATAGAGGATACGCATTATGTGCTGGGGTCCGTGATGGGGCCGCATCCGTTTCCGGAAATGGTGCGGGATTTCCAGTCCGTGATCAGTGCGGAGATTCGTGACCAGCTCTTTGAGGTGGAAGGCAAACTGCCCTCGGCGGTGCTTGCCTGTGTCGGAGGGGGGTCCAATGCGATCGGCGCGTTTTATCATTTTATCAATGAGCCCTCGGTCCGTCTGATCGGCTGCGAGGCGGCGGGGAGAGGCATTCAGACCTCCGATACGGCGGCGACCATCTCGACGGGAAAACCCGGTATCTTCCATGGGATGAAATCCTATTTCTGTCAGGACGAATTCGGTCAGATCGCTCCGGTGTATTCGATCTCCGCCGGACTGGATTATCCGGGTATCGGTCCGGAGCATGCCGACCTCCATGACCGGGGAAGGGCGGAGTACGTGCCGGTGACGGATGACGAGGCAGTGGAGGCATTTGAATATCTGTCCCGGATTGAGGGCATCATTCCCGCGATCGAGAGTGCCCATGCAGTGGCGCACGCGATGAAAATGGCACCGGCCATGAAGAAGGAGGACATTCTGGTAATCAATATCTCAGGGCGCGGCGACAAGGATGTGGCGGCGATTGCCCGCTACAAGGGGGTGGATCTCTATGAGTAGAATCGTCACTGCATTTGATCACGGAAAGGCGCTGATCCCGTATTTTACCTGCGGGGATCCGTCTCTTGACCTGACCAGGGAACTGGTCTTTGCGGCCGCGGAGGCCGGGGCGGACCTGATTGAACTGGGGATTCCCTTCTCCGATCCGATGGCAGAAGGATCTGTCATTATGGAGGCCTCTGCCCGGGCCCTTGCATCAGGTGCGACCACGGAGAAGATTTTTGATCTCGTGCGGGACCTGAGGAAAGAGCTTTCGATTCCCATGGTGTTTATGACCTATGCGAACGTTCTCTTTTCATACGGGATCGAGCGGTTTGCCTCCGTAAGCCGGGACATAGGCATCGACGGGTTTATTCTGCCGGATGTGCCGTTTGAAGAGAAGGAAGAGTTTGCTGCCGCTGCGGGAAAATACGGACGGGACCTCATCTCGCTGATTGCGCCGACGTCAAAGGAGCGGATTACCATGATCGCGAGAGAGGCGGAGGGCTTCCTCTACTGTGTTTCTTCGCTGGGTGTGACCGGGGTGCGCTCACGCCTCACAGGAGATGTCGGGGAAATGGTGCGCGCCGCAAAAGAAGTTACGGATATTCCGTGCGCTGTCGGTTTCGGAATCTCAGGACCGGAGCAGGCGGCGAGGATGGCGGAATGTGCCGACGGCGTCATAGTCGGCTCGGCTTTCATGAAACTGGTTGCAGAATACGGAAACGGCGCGGTGCCTTATGTGAGAAAGTTTGCCGGAGAGCTGAAAGACGCCATCCGTGCCCTGTAAACCTATTGACAAGGTAGGCGGCAGGAATTATATACTATACTAGTTCACTTAATTATCTGCCGAGGCAGATGATTTAGTGAACTGCATATACAGCAACGGATGGTAAGCCAATCGGCAGTGCATTCCGTTAGCGAGTATAG
>CACZQS010000234.1 GCA_902783325.1 uncultured Lachnospiraceae bacterium | reverse complement strand
GCTGAATGTGCCGGCAACCGGAAACGACTTTTTTGCCGAGAGCAGGAGGAGCATCCGGAAATATGTGCATCCCGAGGACCAGGACACCGTCCTGAGCCTGCACTACAAGGACGTCATGCTGAAAAACCTGAAGAGCACGGGCTCCTTTTCATTTGCCTGGCGGCTGGTGGTGGACGGCCAGGTCAGACATATCCGGCATACCGAGATTATGGCGAGAGACGGGAAGCATATTATCGTATGCATCAGGAATATCGACGCGGAGGTGCAGGCTGCGCTGGCCCTGAAGGCGGACCAGAAAAAGAGCGTTACCTACACGCAGATCGCCGAGAGACTGGCGGATCATTACGACCTGATCTATTATATCGACTGCAGTACTCTCAGCTACGCCGAATTTTCCACAAAGAAAAAATCAGGACATCTCAAGGTCCAGGATGAAGGTTTGGATTTCTTTGCGGCTTCCAGAAAGAATATCGACCGCCTTATCTATCTGGAGGACAGAAACAGGATAAGACTCTTCCTGGATAAGGATAATCTGATCTCACAGCTTGAGAACAGGAGGCAGCTGACCGAGGATTACCGTATGGTTGTTGAAGGAGGAAAAACACAGTATACACGTATGTCTGTGACGTACTCCTCCGATAAGAGCCATTTTATTATCTGTGTTGAGAACCGGGACGAGGATGTGCGGAAGGAGAAAGAGCATCTGGCCGAGCTTTCCCTGGCAAATGAGATGGCCCGGCGCGATGAGCTGACACACACGAAAAACAAAACGGCTTATCACGAGATCGAGAACGAACTGCAGGCACAGATAGAAGAAGGCGATGCTTCCTTCGGTATCGTGGTCTGCGATATCAACGGTCTTAAGGTGGTCAATGACACCGAGGGGCACAGGGCAGGAGATGACTATATTAAGTCTTCCTGTCTGCTGATCTGTAAGATCTTTCATCACAGTCCCGTGTTCCGGATCGGCGGAGATGAATTTGCCGTCATACTGAGGGGAGAGGATTTCGAGAACCGGGAAGCGCTCCTTTCGAGTCTGAGAAGGCAGGTAGAAGAAAATATCCGCATCGGCGAAGGTCCTGTCGTGGCATCCGGACTGGCGGAATACCAGATGCTTGAAGACCACTATGTGGAGGATGTGTTCAACCGGGCGGACAGTCAGATGTACGGGGACAAAACCCGCCTGAAGGAACAGAAGCTGATTCTGGAGAGCCATTCCTTTAAGGGACGGGATAATATCCGGATCATTCCCGAGGAGAGGCGGACCATGCTGGACGCCCTGTACAAGGCCTTCGAGGTGGTCTCTGAAGGGACATATGTATTCCTCTGCGATATGAAGTATGATTATTCACGCTGGTCAAAAAATGCGGTGGATACTTACGGTCTGCCTTCCGAGTACATGTATGGCGCCGGGGATATCTGGGAAAACCAGATCCATCCCGAGGACAGGGCGGTTTATCACAAGGGAATCGACGAGATCTTTGCGGGAAATGCCGCGGGGCATGACATGCAGTACCGGGCGAGACGCCTGACAGGAGAATATGATGTATGCACCTGCCGCGGCGTCGTGATCCGTGATCCTTCGGGCGAACCGGATTACTTTGCCGGCACGATACGCAATCACGGAATACAGGGCCATGTCGACACACTGACGGGACTCAGGAACCAGTACGGCTTCTTTGAAGATCTGGATGCCTATATCAAGAGGGAATCAAGAATCAGCGTGGTCCTCTTCGGAATCAGCAGGTTCTCCGAAATCAATGAGATGTACGGATATCATCTCGGAAACCGGGCGCTGCAGATTTATGCAAGGGAAATACTTGAGCGGCTGGGAAACAACGGCCATCCCTACAGGATAGACGGGACAAAGTTTGCGGTAATCAGCAGCACGCTTTCCGTCGGGGAGATGCAGGAAGCGTATAACCGCTTCCGCTCATTTCTCCATGAGGACTTCGAGGTGGACGGCAGGAAGCTGCTGCTGGACCTGCACTGCGGCGCGCTGAGGGTTGAGAATATCGATATCGATTCCCAGACGGTCTATGCCTGCCTGAATTATGCCGACGAAGAATCCAAGCTTCGCCAGCAGGGAAACATGGTGGAGTTCCACAATGACCTGAACGAGGAAAGCCATCAGCGGCTGGAAAAGCTTCACGCGATCCGCGCTTCGATCATGCACGGCTATGAGGGCTTTTATCTTCTCTATCAGCCTGTAGTGGACGCGGAGACGGAGCAGCTGATCGGGGCAGAAGCCCTGCTCAGATGGAAGGATGACCGTTACGGCATGGTTCCCCCTGACCAGTTTATTCCGATCCTGGAATCAGATCCGTTATTCCCGGAGCTCGGCGAATGGATTCTCAGAGAATCCGTCCTGGCGGCAAAGCAGATTATTCATCTGCATCCCGATTTTATTATTAATGTCAATCTGTCCTATACACAGCTGGAGAAGCCGGATTTTGTGGATATGGTGATCCGGATTCTTAATGAGCTGGAATATCCGCCTGAGCATCTCTGCCTCGAAGTGACGGAGCGGTGCAGGCTGCTGGATATGGAGCTTCTCAAAAATGTCGTTGTCAACCTGAAATCCAGAGGTATATTGGTTGCACTGGATGATTTCGGAACCGGATTTTCCTCCATCGGAATTCTCAAGGAGATCCCGATCAACATCATCAAGATCGACCGCAGTTTTGTGAGGTTGATTGAAGAAAACGATGTCGACAGAAAGGTCGTGGGGAATATTGCGGATCTCGCCTCCATCTTCAGTGCAAAGGTCTGTGTTGAAGGAATCGAAACGGCGGGAATGCGGGATATTCTGAAGCGCTATCACGTGAAGAGCTTCCAGGGATATTATTATGCGAAGCCCCTTATACTGGATCAGTTTCTGGAGTGGGGTGATTCTTCACGGGAGGAGCAGGTGCGGCAATGACAAAGAAAGCAAAACGGTTATTGGTGCTGACGGTAATTATTGTTATCCTGTTTGCCGTGTTCTGCTTTATGATAGCGGTTCCGAAAAATGCCGTTTATTGGACGTCGGCAGGGTTTATGGCTCTTGCTGTATT
>CACZQS010000233.1 GCA_902783325.1 uncultured Lachnospiraceae bacterium | reverse complement strand
TACCGGATCCGCTTCGTCCCCGGCCCTCAGCACGTACGCGGAGGCGGCGGCATTTTCCATAGCCGGTAATGATACTATGGATGTGACAGTTGCAGTAAATGAACTCGATATTCTCTCTGTCGTAAAAGGGCAGACGGCCGAGGTGACTCTGGATGCCATAGACGGGGAGACCTTTGAGGGCGTTGTGACGAAAATCGCGAAAACCGGATCGAATACCGGAGGCGTGACCAAATACGAGGTGACGGTGGAAGTGGACCGCGACGAGCGGATGCGCCCTGATATGAGCAGCACGGTTTCCATCCTCGTGAGTGAGGCCAAGGACGTGAACGTGGTGCCCACGGCTGCCGTGTTTACCGAACAGGGAAAGAATTATGTGTACACCGAAAAAGGCGAGGACGGTACGCTGTCCGGCAGGATCGAGGTCGTCACGGGCATCGCGGACGGGGAATACGTGGAAATCGTCTCCGGACTTGCGGACGGACAGAAGGTGTACTACCGGAACAAAACAGTGAATTACTTTGATATGATGAGGGACCGCTACGATATCGAAGGGTCCTCGGAAAGTGCCGCATCATGATTCAGTTTATTGACGTGAGCAAGATATACGAGATCGGCGGCACTGAGGTGCGGGCTTTGGACCACGCCAATATGCGGATAGACGACGGGGAATTCGTCAGCATCATAGGTCCGTCCGGTTCCGGGAAATCCACAATGATGAATATTATCGGCTGCCTCGATCTCGCGGATGAGGGCCGGTATCTTCTTGACGGCCAGGAAATCCGCGACTACACGGAGAGCGAGCTGGCCAAAATCCGCAACCGCAAAATCGGGTTTATCTTCCAGGACTTCAACCTTCTTCCGAAGCTCACCGCTTATGAGAATGTGGAGCTTCCTCTGATCTACCAGAGAGCGTCTATTAAGGCCCGGAAGCATCAGGTCGAGGATGCGCTGAACCGCGTTGGCCTCTGGGACCGGCGGCACCACAAACCCACGGAGCTCTCCGGAGGCCAGCAGCAGAGGGTGGCCATCGCGCGCGCCCTGGCGACAAGACCTTCTCTTTTTCTTGCCGACGAACCCACGGGCAATCTGGACCAGAAGACAGGACGCGAGCTGATCGAACTGTTCCACAAGCTGCATGAGGCCGGCAGCACGATTGTGCTCATCACTCATGACGGGCAGATCGCCAAGGAAGCGGCCCGCAGCATCAAAATCCTGGACGGGCATGTCTCGGACATCCATGACCGCTCTGAGATTGAGGAGGTGGTCTGATGCTCTTCCAATCTCTGAAAATGGCGTGGAGTTCTATCCTTTCCAATAAGATGCGGTCCTTTCTGACCATGCTGGGGATCATTATCGGGGTGATCGCGCTGATCGTTCTTGTCTCCGTCGTGGACGGGGCGACAGGAGAGGTGACAGATGCGGTCTCTTCTTTGGGCACGAATCTTCTGACTGTCCAGATCGTCGACGACAAAGACCGTGCAATTACATTAAATGAACTTGAGGGGCTGCGGAAATACGAAGACCTCGCCGAGATTGCGCCTTACACCACAGATTTCGTGAATATCCGGTGCGGATCCGAGAACGGCCGCGCCACGGTGACCGGGACGACATCCGGCTATACCCGGATCCGTAATCAGGAGCTGGCATACGGCAGGAACATCCAGGGACCGGACGTGGACAACCACCTCAACGTTGCCGTGATCAACTATGCGCTTGCTCAGGACATCATGAGATACGAGAACGTGGGCGAGGCAGTGGGAAAGGAGCTGTACCTGAAGGGAGTTCCCTATCAGGTGATCGGAGTGTTCGAACAGCAGGACTCGGATATGGAAATGTTCCAGGTGTCTGCCTATACCGCCGTCATTCCCTATACATCTCTGATCCGCATATCAAACAGCATAGGAGGAATCAATTCCTTTGTGGTGAGCGCCGTAAGTGATGACAGACTGAGCGCTCTTGAAGGTCAGATCGGCAACTGGCTGGATGAGAGACTGAACCATGATGAGGATGCTTACGTGCTGGTTAACATGTCCAGCATCATGAGCGCGATGGATAAGATCATGAATGCCATGACGGTTATGCTCGGGGGGATTGCGGCGATCTCACTGCTTGTCGGCGGTATCGGCATCATGAATATCATGCTGGTGTCGGTCACGGAGAGGACGCGCGAGATCGGGATCCGCAAGGCGATCGGCGCGGGGCAGGGAAGCATACTGCTTCAGTTCCTGATCGAAGCCCTGATGCTCTCACTTCTGGGCTGCGCTCTGGGGGTCTTAAGCTCCTGGGGAATTCTAAGGCTGATCGCGCTGGTCTCGGGCTACGATTTCGCCATGAGCCCGAGAATCGTCACGATCGCAACCTGCTTCTCACTTGCCATCGGCATGATCTTCGGAATCTATCCCGCGCGGAAGGCAGCGAAAAAGAAGCCGATTGACGCACTTCACTATGCGGGATAAATGGAAAAGGACTATATGAAGCGGAAACAAGCTGAAATGATGAAGAGACGAAAGATATTCTGTTCTGCCGCAGCCGCGGCGCTTCTTTGCATCCTGCTGTCTGCTCCCGCGCTGAGCGCCGGGGAGAAGGATACCGGCTATCCGGAAAAGAAGATCCGGGGAAAGCTGCTGGATTTGGTCGGAACCGTGTTTATCAAACCCCTGCCCGAGGCGGAGAGCTCCCTCATGATCGCGGAGAATCCGGAAGAGGAGGAGCTCCCGTCGGAGAGGATCAGCTGGGAGGAGGACGGGACGCGGATTATTGAGGAGAATCCGGGACTCTATGAGAGCGGTTCCTTCGTGGATTTCGAGGATATCGGCATGAAGCTGTGGGTGCCTTCCTATATGGAGAGCGCCGAGCTGACGGATTCGGATTACGAGCTCGGGTGCGTGGCATTTCTCGAAGAGGAGGCCTGTACGGTCGGAATCGCGAGCGTTGAGTTCAGCGGGTCGACAGGCAATATGTATAAGAAGTTTGTCGGGATGACGACCGGAGCGGACACCTTCGAGGATCTGATGATCAACGGCGAGAGAGCGGTCCGGTTCGTTCTTGAGGACGCGGATGCCGAGGTGATCGGGTTTCCGATGCGGGACGGCTATGCCTCCGAGTTTACGTTTTCGCCTTCTTCCGCTGACGGATTCTCTCTTGAGAAGGCGTTGATGATCGCGTCGATTATGGATATAGATGCGGAGCTTGTGCTCCCGCCCGGGGTCTTAACCGAGTCCGCCGCGGAATCAGAGACGTCTTCTGCTTCTTCCGAAATACAAAACCCCCGGAATCCTTAAGATCCCGGGGGTGAAGTGGAACGTACAGGGCTCGAACCTGTGACCTTTCACACGTCAAGCGAATGCTCTCCCAGCTGAGCTAACGTTCCGTATATGCGGCACTTCCGTGTCAACGAATTGCATTATAGCACACCGGATCTCCCTTGTAAACAAAAAATATAGTAACTGTGAGAGAACGCGGCGGGAAAACAGGGCTTGACTGATTCCGGCAAAAAAAGTAAAGTGTCATAAGTGTGGGTAGGTAGCTGATTATGCAGACCAGACTGAAAAAAGAAGAACTGATCGAACACTTCCGGGAGATG
>CACZQS010000232.1 GCA_902783325.1 uncultured Lachnospiraceae bacterium | reverse complement strand
TGCGGATAGGGCACCTTAATCTGGGCGTGCCTCGCTCCGTCCGCTTCGACCAGGGTGAGATCCGCCCGGTCCCTCACCGCGCGGTACACGTCTTCCGGAAATCCCACGATCTTCCGGTCATTTACCGGATCCGGACTCCCCGCGACGAGAACCTTACCCGGCGCAAGTTTTTTCAGCGCCTCAGCTCCGTCCGTTACGGTGCCTTCCTCCCGGAGAATGTGCGTGGTCGTCGTCACAAACACGGATTTCCCCTCCCGGGCAGCCCGGACGGCCTCCCGGAAGATATAGCCGGTTTTTCCTCCCGTCCCGCAGACATAGACCACCTTGCCTTTTGGATTGTCCATCTCATTCACCCTTCCGCTGTCCGTTCATGTGCTGTACGGCCAGCATCAGAACGCTGCCGGCGATGCACCGGGACTTATCCGAGATCGTAAAGCAGTTCTTCTTTTCCGAAAGCCGCGGGTCGATATCCGCCATTTTCATGCCGGCCGGCACTTTAAAGCCGTCGGGCAGAATCCCTCTTAAGATCCCGGTCAGAGAGGCCTTGACCTTAGTCTCCTTCTCTCCGTTCCGGATGCAGGCGATGGTCTCCCCCAAAGAGACCTCATCTCCGATCTTATGAAAAGTCTTGAGAATCCCGGATGCGGGCGAGTGGATCACGCGCTCTTTTCCGTAGCCGCAGATCATCCCCGGCGTGCCCGTATTGGGCAATGCCGTCCCGCTGTACAGAATCCGCCCGAGATCATGTCCCCGCATGGTCTCAATGACGGCATGGGCATCCCTGCCCGCCTCGAATCCCGGCCCCAGAGCGATCACGAGATCCGCCATATCGATCCTCGTTCCGATATTTCTTTTGGCGATGACCGCGTCAATGAGGATTTCCGGCCGGATCGCTTCAAGGGAGGCGGCCTTCTCATCCACGAGCATCTGAGGCCGCCCGGGAAGAGCATTCTGAAGGGCCTCCGCCGCAGTTTCCGCGAGCACGCAGGTAATCCCTTCCACCGTCTTCTCTCCGAGGAAGACCGCTTCGGAAAATGCCGCCTCCCTGCGGATTGCGGTCGGAGACGCGCACTCCAGCACGATCACCGGATAGCCGGCCTTTGAGAGCATCCAGATCGTTCCGGTCGCGAGATCTCCTCCGCCTCGTACAACAATCGGGCGCAGTTTCCTGCGCCCAGCTTCATTTGAGTTCATATTCCCTTCCTTGTTCATGACAGTGCATGAATGAAAAGCCCGCTTCTTAATTTCGGCTCAAACCATGTCGACTTCGGCGGCATAATCCGGTCCGCGTCCGCGATGGCCATAAGCTCCTCCATCGAAGTCGGATACATGGCAAATGCCGCTGCCGCGCCCTCATCCACGCGCTTTTTCAGTTCGCCGAGGCCCCGGATTCCGCCGACGAAGGCAATCCTCGCGTCCGTTCTGGGGTCCTTAATACCGAGAAGCGGCGTGAGGACATGCTCCTGCAGTATGGAGACATCCAGTTTTTTCACCGGATCCGCCTCGTCCGCGATGCCGGGACGAAGCGTCAGCGCATACCATTTTCCACCCAGATAAAGGGTCATGCAGTGCTTTTCCGCGGGCTTCAGCGCCGACAGATCCTGATTCTCCGGATCCGGAAGGGGCTTCACAAAGAACAGCTCTTCCAGCTTCTTGAGGAACTCCTCCTCCGTCATCCCGTTCAGGTCCTTCACGACGCGGTTATAATCCCAGATCGAAAGCTGCGAAGCAGGAAATGCCGCCGCGAGGAAGAAGTTGAATTCCTCCTGACCGCTGTACGTTCCGGCTTCCTTCCTCCTCTTCTCACCCACTCTCACGGCAGAGGCCGCGCGGTGATGCCCGTCCGCAATATACAGACACTCTATGGAAGCAAAGCCTTCCTGAAAGAGTCTCACGTCTTTCTCATCCGCGGCTTTCCATACCGTGTGCCTCACTCCGTCTTCGGAGACAAAATCATAGAGCGGCATTTCCTTCTCAGTGATCTCGCGCATCCGCTCCTCAACGTCCCGGCACCCGCGGAACGTGAGGAAGATAATGCCCGTATTGGCATTGCACTCATCCACATGCCGGATGCGGTCCGCTTCCTTCGCCGCGACGGTGAGCTCGTGCTTCTTTATCACTCCGCTCAGGTAGTCGTCGATCGATGCGCAGCCCACAATCCCGGTCTGGCTTCTCCCGTCCATGATCTCGCGGTACAGATAGTAGCACGCCTCTTTATCCCCGATGAGGATGCCGTCTTCCTCCAGTTTTTTCAGGTTGAAAGCGGCTTTCGCATAGACCTCGTCCGAATACAGATCCGTGCCCTCAGGAAGGTCGATCTCCGCGCGGTCCACATGAAGAAATGACAGCGGTTTCCCTTCGGTCATCACCCTCGCTTCCCTGCTGCTCATGACATCATAGGGAAGCGCCGCGACTTCCGCCGCATACTTGACATCCGGCCTCAGGGCCCGGAACGGTTTGAAGCAAGCCATACTCTCTCCTCCTCTATGGATCACAGTTGATATGTGATTCAATCCGATCGGATGCGACAGGTTCAGTGCTGCGCCGCAAACTCTTTCATGTACTCAATGAGCGCGGCCACGCCTTC